>NZ_JBQKLL010000004.1:0-176797 GCF_052116245.1 Blautia sp. Sow4_E7 | reverse complement strand
ACCTCCTGTGGTGTTTTTCGTGAAAAGTGTGAAACACACTTTTTACACTTTTCACACCATTATCTCATCTTTTGGAGACGCAAGGAAGTTGACTGGTTATTCACCATTTACTCTTTTTCAGAATAAAATTCAGAATACCAGTCCCGGTTTCATACCCCCAATAGTCATTAATAAGGTGAAAATTGCTTACATCTGTCATTAGAAAAGCATACTTTTTTTCACCGTTGCTATTATTTAAAATAGTAAAAAGTTTCTCTTTCAAAGACTCTGTAGAGATACTTTCTGCCAGTCGATTCCGGCAAAACTCCTGTGGCTTTTTTGCCATTTGTTCCTTTTTATAACGCTTGTCCTGATACATTTTCTGATCGGCAATCTGTAGAAGATCCATGATCAGGTAGTAGTGATTTTTGCAGCTGATATCGTATCCGACTGCATAGCTGATAGGATGGTCAGCTGTTTGATTATACACATCCAGCATGGATTGGAGCTGAATATTCATCTGCTCCAGCTGAGACCAGGTGGCGTGATTTTGCACGATCACGAACTCATCGCCTCCGAATCTGGCGAGAAAACTATCCTCAGTGAGTATCCGTGTCAGGTAAGAAGCAAAGGTCTGAATAAACACATCCCCCTGTTCGTGACCATATGTATCGTTGATCTTTTTCAGATTGTTCAGATCGAACATCATGACACCCACATTCAAGGTATCGTCTGCATTCTGAAGCTGCTGCAGCTTCTTTTCCAATGATTTTTTATCGTGGACGCCTGCTACGTCAAAGCCGGAACTTCGGATCATATTTCTGAGATAATCTCCTAAAGTAAGGGAAACTGCACATCCCACAAGGGATAAAATAATCAGAAATGCAAAGGTTTTCTGACTTATTCCGCGTCTGTGACGAGTAATTAATGCAGTCAAAAATACAATATAAAATGTTGTCTGCAGGTAGCAGAGTTTCATAATTGTTTTGTTTTTTTCCATACATTTCTCCAGTATATAGTGCCTGATATTTCACTTGTAACTATTTGGAAGACAGCATTTTGCGGAGGGCGTAACTGTGAAGATACTGAACAGTTACTCTCTGTTTTTTAATTAGCCTGCGTATACAATAATTTTCTTGGCAAGCTCCTTATCCAGGCCGATTTTGCTGCCCTTTACCATAACCACATAATACCCGTGTAATTCTGATAAAATCGTAACCTGCGTTCCTGGGACAAAGCCTAGGGATTCCAGATAATGCCGCTGTTTTTCCAGTCCGCACACCTTATTAATGATATAAAAATGGTTAAACTCAGTTAAACTTAAAGGCATTGTGACGACCTCCTTTAAATAACGTTAGCAAAGACTAACATAGTATAACACGCATTTCATACAGATGGTATAGAAAATACATTTTTGAGAAATTTTTTCAGTAGATGTTTGCAGAGAACCTCGGCGCGAAATCATGCGAATACATGATTTTTGCGCATCGCGAAGCGTGTTGCCGGTTACGGAGTAAACCGTAACATCGGAAATAAGTATTTTCAGAAGTAAGGAAAATCAGACGTTTATTTTACGTGAGACATATGTTACAATGCTTTAGAGCATGTCTGAAAGATCATTTCCGCAAATTGTGACGCACATCTTGCAGAAAGCCTTTTTCAAACACGCTCTAGTTGACAATTTTTTTTATTTGGAGTACAGTCCAAGAAGAGATAAAATCGTTATTGCTCAAAAGCAATCTTTTTCTGGAATTTCGGGCACAATTGGAACAGTAATGTAAAATCAACAGAAGAGGTGCAAATATGCTGAAAGTAGAGAACCTTACTTTTGAAGTGAATGAAGAAGGGAAAAAGCGCTGTCTGGTAAATCACATCAGCTTTGATGTTCAGGATGGGGAAATGCTGGTGATCACAGGACCGAACGGCGGTGGAAAGTCCACCCTGGCCAAGGTGCTGGCCGGTATTGAGAAGGCAAACAGCGGAGAAATTTATCTGGATGATGAGAACATCACAGAATACGATATTGACCATCGGGCAAATGCGGGAATCGGCTATGCATTCCAGCAGCCGCCCCGCTTTAAGGGAATGACAGTAGCAAGAATGTTATCTCTGGCAGCCGGCAGAAATCTGACGGAAAAAGAGAGCTGCGACCTTCTTTCCGCAGTAGGACTTTGCTCCGAAGATTACCTGAACCGTCAGCTGGACGGAACCCTTTCCGGCGGCGAAATGAAGAGAATCGAGATTGCTACAGTCCTGGCAAAATCCCATAAGGTAAGTATTTTTGATGAGCCGGAAGCAGGCATTGACCTGTGGAGTTTTTCCATGCTGATCAAGCGTTTTGAGGAGATCCACCGGGAGAAAAAAGAATGTCTGATCCTGATTTCCCATCAGGAAAAGATCATCAATATGGCGGATAAGATCATGGTGATCGAAGACGGTGAAGTGAAGAAATATGGTACCAAAGAAGACGTTTTCCCAACCTTATTTCAGCAGGAAAAATGTCAGAAATGTCTGAATGAAGGAGGAAAATGTTGATGGTTAAGGTAGAAGAAACAACCCAGGGCGTGCTGGATAAGATCAGCGGAGGCTTCGCGCAGAAGGGCGCTTTTAATCTCCGCCAGAATGGTATTTCCATCTGCCACGGTGACAGCGAGCACATCAAAATAAAGAAAAAAGAGGACAAGCCAGGAATCGATATTTTCATTGATGGAGAGACAAAAGGGGAGAAAGTTTTCATCCCGGTTGTAGTCAGTGTGTCCGGAATGACAGACCTGGTTTACAATGATTTTTATGTGGCAGACGGTGCAGATGTAGACATTGTGGCAGGCTGCGGAATCCATAACAGCGGCTGCAATGACAGCCGTCACGATGGCATCCACACCTTCCATGTGGGCAAGAATGCCAATGTACATTATGAGGAAAAGCATTACGGTGAGGGCGAAGGAACCGGTAGCAGAGTGCTGAATCCGGTGACCAATATTGAACTTGGTGAGAACTCTGTATTTACCTTGGATACGGTTCAGATCAAGGGCGTTGACTCCACCATCCGTACTACAAATGTGTCAATGGATGCAGATTCCAAGCTGTTTGTTCTGGAGCGTCTGATGACAGACGGAGAGCAAAAAGCAGAGTCTGATATTGAAGTCTGTATGAATGGAGCGGGTTCTTCTGCACAGATCATTTCACGTTCTGTCGGAAAAGGAAACTCCTCCCAGGTTTTCCATCCCAAGGCAGTTGGAAAGAACAAATGTCACGCCCATATCCAGTGTGATTCCATTATTATGGACCACGCCGAAGTAGGCTCCATCCCGGAAATCCAGGCGAAACATGTGGATGCTGCGATCATTCACGAGGCAGCAATCGGCCGAATCAACGATGAGCAGCTTTTGAAACTGAGAACGCTTGGAATGACCGAAGCTGAGGCGGAGAACGTGATCATTGAGAATTTCCTGAGCTGAAAAAATTAAGTACGTGTTGTAAATGAAATACCAGGCAGTGTTCTAAAAAAGCACCGTCCTGGTATTTTTTGCTGGAAATGTATCCATTAAGTTTTTTGAATTTTGCAACAGGGAAACAGGTAGAATAAACAACTATTTTTGTGAAAAATAGATAATATGCAAATCCCTCAAAACCCTGTAAAATACCACCATATTTACTATTTGGGAGCTTTTACAGAGGGACGAATTATGTTTGAAAAAAATACGAAGAGGGTTAACCGGATGATCGCCAATATGTTTGCGGCGGCTTCGGTTGTAGTTGTGGTGCTTGTTGTCTGCTCGTGCATTGGAATATTCGAGTTCGGAAGGGCGTATACCAGGATTTTGCTGGTGGCAGGGCTTGTGATCGCCTTAAGTCCAAGTGTGCTGATCCGCTTTTGGCCAGACAATGTGATCAAATATTATATGCTTATCATGGCAGCACTTCTGATCGGATTTCTGGGTACCAATAACCATATCGGGGTGTATATTACTTATGCACTTGTGCCGATAGTGAGCTGTCTTTATTTTGATCCGGCGCTGGTGGTGAAAACAGGGATTTTTTCCTATATGATCATGGTGGTGTCTATTTATATAGATTCTGTTAGCTTTTATGAGGTGGTATATCAGGGCCGGCCGAGGCTGCAGATGTTCGCCGCATATGCACTTGGATTTACAGTGGAATTTGCTGTGGTCAATGCGGTACTGTATTTTCTGGTAAAAAGAGCCCGGAAAATGATGGAAGAGCGCTACAGTGCCCAGGAATAGAACCGGATGAAGAGTGAATTCCTTTTCAGCATGTCTCACGAGATCCGGACCCCTATGAACGCTATTATCGGTATGTCGGAAGTGGCTTTGCAAAAGGACATGAATGAGGATGTGAGAAAATGTCTGAATGTGATAAAGTCTTCCTCTACAGGACTTTTGGAGATCATAAATGACATTCTGGACATTTCTAAGGTGGAGGCTGGCAAGCTGAATATTATTTCAGAAGTATACAGCACAAAGTCTCTTACAGATGATATGTAGGCGATCATTGATGCCAGAAACAGGGAAAATAAAGTCCCTATTTACTATCATATCCAGGAAAACCTGCCGGAATGTCTGGAAGGCGATGCGGTGCGGATCAAGCAGGTTATGCTGAATTATGCATCAAATGCCATTAAATATACAGAATCCGGCCGAATTGATATTACACTGAATTATAAGCAGCAGAAGGATAAGTGTGGCTGGCTCTCAGCAAGAATTTTATTGAGCGCATGGGCGGCAGGGTAAGCGTGGAAAGTACGTATGGCAAAGGAAGCACCTTCTCTTTTTCCGTACCGCAGAAGGTGGTAGCAGTTCCTGGGCGTGAGCACAGTTTATCAGAGAAAGAGCCGGCTGCTTTTACCGCTTCTGATGCACGGATTCTGGTGGTAGATGACAATGATATTAACCGGGAAGTGGTGAAGGCCATGCTGGAACCTATGGAAATTATCATTGACGAAGCTGAAAATGGTGGAGCGGCGGTGGAAGCTGCCAAAGAGCGGAAATATGACTTGATCCTTATGGACAGCCACATGCCTGTCATGAGCGGCGAAGAAGCAACCCGCATTATTCGAAGCGGGGAAAATACGAACAATACTACGCCAATCATTGCCATTACCGCGGATGCGATCACCGGCGTCCGCGAAAAACTTCTGGAATGCGGAACGAACGATTATCTTGTGAAGCCTATTGAAATAGAGCAGCTTTGCGGGATGATAAGGAAGTACCTGGAAAGATAGAAGTAAAATTATACCCGTTTGGGACTGTTGTTCGAAAATATGATTTGAATTATACCCGATATTTGACTGTCAAACTTTTACGTTTTTACAACTTTCAAAATACCTGCATACATGTTAAAATACAATCAACACAGCTAAATTGTATGAATGGAGGTGTTTTTCATGCCGAGGACGGTTGGAATCGGGCAGCAGGATTTTGCAGACATCAGAAGAGAAAATCTTTTTTATATTGATAAAACACACTTCATAAAAGAATGGTGGGAAAGTAATGACAGTGTTACCTTGATCACCAGACCGCGCCGTTTTGGAAAAACTCTTACCATAAGCATGGTAGACCATTTTTTTTCAGTGAAATATGCAGCTGAAGCGGATATTTTTAATGAAACAAAAATCTGGAAGGAAGAAAAATATCGAAAGATACAGGGAACCTGGCCTGTTATCAGCCTGTCTTTTGCGAATGTAAAAGAACCAACTTTTGAAATGGCAAAAAGGCGAATCTGCCAGATCCTGACAGATATTTATAACAAAAATCATTTTTTACTGGATTGTGGTTTGCTCACGTCAGAAGAAATACAGTATTTCAAAAATATTTCTACAGATATGGATGAAATCAATGCGACTATGGCGCTTCATAAGATGGCAGATTTTTTGTCCAGATATTATAAAAAGAAAGTTATTGTTCTTCTGGATGAATACGATACGCCAATGCAGGAAGCATACGTGGAAGGATATTGGGAAGAACTGGTATCTTTTACCAGAAGCCTTTTTAATGCCACGTTCAAAACCAACCCATTTCTGGAACGTGCACTGATGACTGGAATTACCCGTGTAAGCCGTGAGTCCGTGTTTTCAGATCTGAACAATCTTGTGGTGATAACTACTACTTCTAGGGCGTATGCTGACTGCTTTGGATTTACAGAAGCTGAGGTCTTTGACGCATTGAATGAGTATGGACTGGAATGTAAAAAGCAGGAGGTGAAATCCTGGTACGATGGATTTACCTTTGGAAAAGTGCAGGATATCTATAATCCATGGTCGATTTTGAACTATCTGAAAACCGGTCGATTTTCTCCATATTGGGCAAACACCAGCAGTAACCGATTTGTTGGAACATTGATCCAGGAGGGCGGCCGCAGTTTGAAAATGCAGTTTGAGGATCTGCTGAAGGGAAATAAGATTTGCACAACACTGGATGAACAGATCGTGTTTAGTCAGTTGAAAACTTCCATTACTGCAATTTGGAGCATGCTGCTCGCCAGTGGATATCTGAAGGTTACATCACATGAGTATGATGAAAGAACAGGAAGAGAATTTTATCATTTGGCATTGACGAACAGGGAAGTCCGCCTGATGTTCGAAAATATGATCCGTGACTGGTTTACGGAAGCTACAGAAGACTATAATGATTTTATTGCCGGACTGCTAAATGGTGATATTACGGCAATGAACTGTTACATGAATCAAGTGACGAGAACCATGTTCAGCTATTTTGACACAGGAAATCATGCTTCTGAAGCAGAGCCAGAGCGCTTTTACCATGGCTTTGTGCTGGGTCTTATGGTGGAATTGGAAGGCAGATACAGCATTACATCTAATCGGGAAAGTGGATTCGGACGATATGATGTTCTGCTAGAACCACTGGAAAAAGAGGACAATGGAATCATTATTGAATTTAAGGTAAGAAACCCGGAATTGGAGAAATGCCTGGAAGATACTGTCAAAACAGCGCTGAAACAGATTGAAGAAAAGCAGTATGCCACAGTGCTGGAGAGTAAAGGAATCCCGCCAGAACGGATACGGAAGTATGGATTTGCCTTTGAGGGGAAAAAGGTGTTGATTGGTGGGAAATAAAAATGGCAAAAAGGGTGTCCTTTTATTTTGCAAAATGATATAGAACATCATTAAACTATAAAACAAAGTGGGGTATTTACAATGACAGAAATGGAAAAAATGGCGAAAGGGTATCTCTGGGGAGATACGGAGGAGTATTAAGAAGAGCAGCGGATCGCGAAAGATCTGATGTACGATTTTAACCAGTCCAGACCATCTGAGGGCGTGCGAAGAGAGGAAATTGCGAAGAAGTTATTTGGCTATGTTGGAGAAAATGTTTTTATCCAGCAGCCGATTACAGTGGCCCGAGGAAAGACCGTACGTATTGGAAGTGGTACTTACATCAATTCTAATTTAATGTTGGTAGATGATTACAATATTACCATCGGTGAAAATTGTCTCATTGCACCCAATGTTTCCATTTGTACCACTGGCCATCCGGTAGATCCAACCCTCCGCACCACAGGAATGTACAGCTTTCCTGTGACCATCGGAAACAATGTATGGACATGCTTTTTCATGGGGCATTCCCTTCTTATAGGGGCGGCTTTCGGTCAGGGCCTGGTAGATATCCACGCATGCCATGATCCGCTCCTGAGTATTTAACTGGGCTGCGGTTTTGCCGAAGGGATAGCCAGTGCCGTCCAGACGCTCGTGGTGGAAGGCGGCCCAGTCGCGGATTTCTTCGAAATCATCAATTTCTGACAGAATATAGTAAGTATATGCAGCATGGTGCTTCATGGTCTTAAATTCTTCATCCGTCAGTTTCCCTGGCTTCTCCAGGATTTCATTCCCGATTGCAACCTTTCCAATATCATGCAGCGCGCCTGCAAGATACATTTTCTGAGCTGTTTCCTCGTCAAAGCCTATATACCGCGCCAGTTTTTCTGCATCTGCAGCCACACCCATGGAATGAGTGCTGGTAAATGGTGATTTATAATCGACGATCTGCGCAAAGAAATTCGCCAGAGCCTTGATCTGGGAAAAATTAAGATCTTGTTTGATCCGCGGAACCTTTGCCCACAGGTTGGCTTCTAAATTTTCACTTCCAAGGGAGAGAAAATGCTCTTCTGAAAAGGCGGCGAAAAAGGCAGCTGCGCATTCTCTATCGATAATAGTTTCTTTGGTCTGCTGAAGAGAATTCTTTGCTTTTTCCCATGTGCCGGAGGTAAAGGTTTTGGTACGGCAGTTCACGTCCAGGAGGTCACACATATGTATGATCCGGGCAAAAAGGGGTACTTCATTCCAGGTTTTTCCGAAAGGACCGCTTCCGTCGGCGTGTTCGTGATGGTATAGGATCACATTGGTGATATCTGTGTGAAAAGGCAGTTTCCGACATTTTTTTCGCCTAACGTACAGTGCATTCCCAGCTGGGAAAAATCCTGGGCAGCAGAAGCATGGTTCGGATCGCTGTGCAATTCTTCCTGAATATACTGGGTCAGCGCATTGTCATGAAGCAGCGCGCAAGCTGCCAGATCCTGCAGCGCTTTTCCCTGTATTCCTATCTGTTGAGCTGTGCACACACTCATATAGGCTACACGCTTGGCATGCTTATCCGTTACCTGGACCAGCTCCGCCTCCACACAGTCCAACGCATACGAACAAGCCGCCAACAATCCTAACACATCTAATTTCATAAAGTACTCCTCCGCCTTTTTCAAAAAGCAACCGTTTGCTTTCTACAAACTTTTCACTATTGTGTATTATATCGTTCAAAAAGCAACTTCGCAATTGAATAAGGAAAAGAAATTAGTAGAATTTTACATAACCATCTAAAAGTCATAAATAAAATTTATATAGTGGTTAAATTGATTCTGGAATTTTTATACGTAAAATTGCGCTCCAATTTTCTGGAAATCCCATTTGTTCAATAATTTTTTCGTGAGGAAGATACTTTTTTAAACAATGTTTTAATTCGTAATAGAAGTTATGAAAATCATCTTTATCCAGTAAATACTTTAATATGATAACTTCTGAAAAAATATCTGTTTTTCCATGTTGATAACGTTTGTTTTGTTGAGGAATTTGTAGTTTTTTATGAATAAATGTATCAGTGATAGAGTCCTTGGTAATATAGTTGAAAAAACGATCTCCATGGGCACATGCATTGCGGTGTTTAGTCAGAATAGACAGAAAAGAGTGCATGTCTTTGCGGCTGATATTATGAAAGTCCTGACATATTTTGATGGGAACACTTGCGTTCAAAAAATCATACATGTGTGAAAGTTGTCCAAGTGTTAAAACGTGTATTAAAATCCAAAGAGGGACATTCCGGTGGTATTTTTTATAATGAGTTATAAAAGAATATTTGCTTTTGTGAGTGAGATGGTAAGATAAAATGTTTATAAGTTTTTCTACATTGTACTTATTACATTTGGTTATGTGGTCAATGAATTCCAATCAGAAGGATTCTGCAATCCTGTCATTGAAAGAGTTTACGCTTAGTGAAGACAGCTATTATGGAGCTGTTCTGAATGAACTGAATGATGGACAGACTGCACCGTTTATCTACGCAGGATGGGAGAATGTGGTTGTCCCATGGGGCGAGAAGATGATCGAATATATGCGTGGAAAAGTGAATCTGGATGAACTTATCGATTATATGGATGAGACACAGGATTTGATCACAGATAATGCGGCAGAGACATATACAAAGGTTACTGAGACTCTGGATACAGAGGACTGCGCCAAACTGATCGGTATCGCATTTGCACAGGCTGCAGATGCCGATGCAGCTTTGGTATCGGAAAATGTCTATTATTATGATCAGGATGCTGGAACGATGAATGAAAAAGGAGTAAGTGGTTCTCTTTTTCCACTTCCTGTTACAGAACAGGAACTTGTGTCCATTCTCCCTACAGGGTGGAGCGATAATATTCAGACGGTAACACTTACAGGCGCAAGGATTAAAGAACTTGCTGAAAACGGATATGAGAAGCTGTCTATACAGTTGCAATCTGTGGAGCAGCAGATGAAGTTCAGGAGGAAGGAAAGATTCAGGACACAGGTATTCTTGGACTGGATGCAGCGAAAGAATATTTTGGCCAGTTTGAAACATTATCCAAGAAAGATATCATCTGGAAGTAGGTTAAAGGATGAAAAAGACAGAAAATAAGGTGAGAATTTTAGGCAAAGAGAAACTCCGTTTTTTTACCAGTATTGCGGTTGTAGTCTGCATAGTTCTGGGTGGTGTGTTTGCATTTTTGAAATTTTATAACTCTTATATTGATAAAATTTTATATGCGGAACGACTGAACCAGATGAGTGAAGTTACGACGCAGTTATTTTCCGGTCTGGAAGATGTGATAAAAAATGCCTGGAATGAAGCTGAGAATGAAGTGAATCATCTGACAGATAAAAATCCGGAAACATTGGATGACGTTCTGCAGATTATGGAACATGAATCGGAACTGAACCGGCTTGCAGATTCGGAAATTGAACTGGCAGCAGTTGACAGTGAGGGAATGCGTTATTCAAAGGATGGGAGAAAAGGCTTACTTGCAGAGAAAGAGTACCTTATTTCGGAACCGGAACGCGTTAGCTTTGTATCAAATTCCATGATTTCAAACACTGCAGATATGGTTTATCTTGTAAGATTGCAGCAGCCGGTTACGGTGGTGGACGGTGCCGACCAGATTACAATTTCATATTATGGAATATCTCAGAACATGGAAATGCTGAACCCTTATTTTTCCTGCTCTGCATATGACAGCAACAACAGTGTGTATGTAGTTGACACAGACGGACTGAAGCTTTTCAGCAGTGGGAACCGGGATCTGGTGTATGGATATAATGTTTTTTCCGCGTTAAAAAAGCTGGAATATCTTCACAACAGTTCTTTTGAAGAAACACTGGCACAGCTGGAGGAGAATGGGACGGCCTATTCCAATGCCGTTATGAACGGAGAAGAAATATATTATGCATTTTACCATATGGAGAATGCGCAGTGGACGTTGATCTTTATGGTGCCATCTGCCTATGTGGCAACGAATACGGTTCAGCTTGTAAATACAACTATTCGTCTTGTGCTGGTATTTGCAGCGTTTATGCTTGTGGTAAGCGGAAGTTTTATATTTGGAATCCTGAAGAGACAGCAGAAGCAGGCTGTTGAGGCAGAACGCAGGAACAGTCTGGAACTGGAGAAGCTGAACCGTGATCTGGAAAAGGCCGTTCAGGAAGCGGATGCTGCCAATAAAGCTAAAAGCGATTTTCTTGCAAATATGTCCCATGATATTCGAACTCCTATGAATGCAATTGTGGGAATTACTGGTCTGATGGAGCATGAGGCGGGAATTTCGGATAAGCTGCATAACTATATAGAAAAAGTACAGCTTTCCAGTAAGCACCTGCTGGGACTGATCAATGATATCCTGGATATGAGCCGTATTGAATCCAGTGAAGTAACCCTGAATGTGGAGAATGTGAGCCTGGCAGAACAGATTGGGCAGATCGACAGCATGATCCGTGCCCAGACCAATGAACATAAGCAAAATTTCCACATTCACGTAAATGAGATTGTTCACGAGTATCTGATCTGTGATGGGGTACGTCTTCGCCAGATCATGCTGAATCTGCTGTCAAATGCAGTGAAATATACGCCTCAGGGCGGAGAAATCCAGGTGCAGAGTGAGATTGGAAAAGGAAGCCGGTTTGAGATCATACTGACATTGCCAATTGATAAAGAAAGAAGCTGTATTCTTGAAGCGGAGCGAATTCTCTTGGTTTCTGATGAGGAAAGACTGGTCAGAAATGTGAAAGCATCTATGAGTGAAGCATCTGTGGAATTTCATTCTGTTGCTACAGAGGAAGAGGCTAGGGGATGGCTGAGCCGGGAAAATATGGATGTGGTTCTTCTGTCTGGCTGTGTACAGAATAAAACATTAAAAGAAACCGTTGATTTTCTGCGTAAGACAACACAGAACGCAACCTTGATTTTCTGTGTGGATTATGTAATAGACGAGAAAAAACAGGAAGAAATTGCGGAAAGCGGAGTTGATGGAATTATATACCGGCCATTTTTCCTGTCCAATCTGGAAATGACCATTGCGCGCACCAAAACAAATTCTGCTGTTGGAAGCGAGAATGCATCGGTTCTGAAAGGAATGAAGTTCCTTTGCGCAGAGGATAATGAATTGAATGCGGAAATCCTGCGGGAGATTTTGAGTTGAAAATGTAAGTAAGGCTATAAAGAAAGATGAGAAAGTACAGAGGATTGGAAACTGTATTTTCTCATCTTTTTGTATATGCGGATGGATTTTAGATAAGCCCGATCAACGCTACAATTCCTCCGGTAATGGCACTCAGCGGAAGTGCTGTCACCAGGCCAAGGAAAAAACATTGAAGAAGATGTAGGACTGCCAGAAACCTGCAAAGAAGGTGAACTGTTTGTTGACCGCGCAGGTGATGACAATGGAGAGAAGAAGCATGACCAGCAGACCAGGGATTTTATTCTTCTTGGCGTTGGAATCCAGTTCTTCCTGTGTGGTAATGCCTCTTTTGATGGCACATTCCCTGATGGCAGGGGGATAGTTGTAAAGCTGCCTTTTGGCACCCTGAAGCTTGAACAGGAGCAGCATAAATGCAGAATACAGCAGGGTGTAAACAATTGCTTCGAGGATTATTTTTGTTATCATGTGGATTCTCCTTTCCTTATTTTGGGGCACGCCTTAGCTGTGGCAATTGAGGTTGGGCAAAATCTCCCACAAATTGTGACGCACATCTTGCAGAAAGCCTTTTTCAAACACGCTCTAGGCTGCCGCGTATCGATAAATGCAGTCGAATATCATATCAATGTTGATTTCAAACACGTCTTCAATAAAAGTGTCCCTGTTTTGCGCCATACTGTAGATGGTCTTAAAGAAATTGATGATGATCCGGATATCCAGATCCGGCCGGATTCCGTCTACATAAGACAGATAGCGAATGGCTTCCTGTTCATCATGGACTGCAGAAAAAAGCCCGTCCTTTGTCTTATGCGTCTTCAGCCACACCCAGTCATCCAGGGTAAGCTCCATCAGGATATTGTTCTCCTTCCGGAAAGAATCCCGAAATAAGCGGATGGCCTGATCTAAAGAAATCTTCCCAGACGGCAGTAGCATACCTGCCAGTTTCTGCTGCATTTCCCGGTCCTGCTCCTGGATCAGTGCTTTCACAAAGCTTTCTTTTGAGTCAAAGAAATGATAAAAAGTTCCGGTCGCAATATCTGCCCGCTCCGCGACCATGGACACCTTCATCCTTTTCAGCCCAATCTCCCGAATCATGTCATACCCGATCCCAATTAACTTTTCCCGTATTTGCTCACGCTGTTCTTCCGTAAAATTAGCTGGCATGTAGTCCCTCCAATCGTTGTTATATTTTCTTCTCAATGAATAAAAATATAAAATATTCACTGAAAAAATTATAGCACTACCTATATGGAACTTCAAGTGGATGGAGACCACACTATTAAGAAAAATTTTCAATAATAACAAAAATGGTGGTTTTCATGGAGGAATCCCGGTTGAGATTTTCCTTTGTTTTGTGTATACTGAAAGAAAAAAACAGGAGGGAATAGGTTTGGGCGTTTATTTGGATAGCAAAACAGGGTATGCTTTGTACAAAAGTGAGACAGAGAAGCCATATTTCGTAGATAAAACATTATTGTTAAAAGAACTGTTCCCCTTGGTAGATGAAGGCAGCAATTATGTATGCGTTACTCGCCCCAGACGTTTTGGAAAAACCGTTATGGCGAATATGATCGCAGCTTTTTTTTCCAGAGCCTGTGATTCTCAGGAACTTTTTGAAGGACGCAATATTTCAAAAATAAGCGGATACGAAAAATACAGAAATAAGTACGCAGTTATTTCCATTTCTTTTAATGATATTGCAGGAGATTGTACGTCCTATGTACAATATATAAAACGTATTGAGAAGAAGCTGATCAGAGATTTGAAGCGTGCATACCCTGAGATTGATTTGGATGAGGACGAATACGCAGTAGATGTTTTATCAGATATTTATGCGGAGCATGAGGGGGCACAATTTATTTTTATTCTGGACGAATGGGATTATCTGTTCCATCAGGATGTTGCCACAGAAGCGGATAAAAAAATGTATCTTACCTTCCTTCGCTCTTTATTGAAAGACAGACCATATGTGAAGTTTGCATATATGACAGGAATTTTGCCTATAGCGAAGTATTCCAGCGGTTCTGAACTGAATATGTTTGCAGAATATACAATGGTATCAGAAGAGCGTTTTTCTGAATTTTTCGGTTTCACAGAACATGAGGTGGATGAATTATACCAGCGCTATCAGAAGAATAATGAAGGCAATCTGAACATAAGCCGGGATGGAATCAGAATGTGGTATAACGGATATCATACGCAGTCTGGGGAACGTTTGTATAATCCCAGATCTGTGGTAATGGCGCTGTCTAATAATAACCTGGGAAATTACTGGACAAGTTCTGGGCCCTACGATGAAATTTACTATTATATAGCGAATAATGTTGGAGAAGTGCGAGATGATCTTGCCCTAATGGCAGCAGGAGAGGCAATTCCCATGAAAATCAGGGAATACGCAGCGACCGCCCGGAGTTTGAAGACAAAAGAAGAAATTTTTTCTGCAATGGTGGTTTATGGATTCTTAAGCTATGAAAATGGAAAGGTCTATATTCCAAATAAGGAACTGATGGATAAATTTGCGGAAATGCTGCAGAGAGAGCCGTCTTTGGGGTATGTGTATCGCCTGGCAAAAGAATCAGGACGTATGCTGGAAGCAACGCTTCACGGCGATGTAGTGACTATGGCGGCGATTTTAGAAAAAGCTCATAATACGGAAATCCCATTATTGAGTTATAATAACGAGACTGATTTAACTGCCGTTGTAAATCTGGTTTATCTGGCTGCTCGTGACAGATATCGAGTGGAACGTGAAGATAAGGCGGGAGTTGGATATGTGGATTTTATATTCTATCCGGAAATTGATAAAAGCGCAGACGCGATTATCTTGGAGTTAAAGGTGAACCATACACCGGAAGAAGCAATCCAGCAGATAAAAGAGAAAAAATACGCTCTGAAATTCCAGGGAAAACTTGGAGAAAAACGTGTATATACCGGGCGTGTGCTGGCTGTTGGAATCGGATATGATAAGGAGAAAAAGGAACATCGGTGTAAGGTGGAAGTGCTGGAGTAGTACGAGGCGCAGGTCATATTGGCCTGCGCCTTCCCATATCCTAAAGAAATAATGATCGGCAGTTTCTGTCCTCTTTTTATTTCAGACTTTGATTTACCGTGAGTCACAAATTACGGGTCACAAATTATTCACAAAAAATTAGCACTCACCTATTGACAGTGCTGACAATACGTGTTATATTACATACAGAACAAAGGAAGAGAGAAAAAGAAATCTTCCAGTTTCATTGAGAATGTTAATTAAACACGCAAGTGCTCACAATATAAGGAGGAATGAGTTATGTTAATGCCTAGTATTTTTGGAGAAGATTTATTTGATGATTGGATGAGATTACCAGTAGAAAGAGAGAATAACAGAGGTTACAGAGCCGCGGAGCTGATGAAGACAGATATTAAGGATGTGGATGGCAATTACGAGCTGAGCATGGATCTTCCGGGATTCCATAAAGAGGATGTGAAGATTCAGCTGAAGGATGGTTATCTGAACATCCAGGCTTCCAGAACTGAGAATAAGGATGAGAAGGACAATAATGGCAAATACGTTCACAGAGAGCGTTACACCGGTCAGTGTTCCAGAAGCTTTTATGTAGGCAAGGAACTGGAGCATGAGGATATTCATGCGAAATATGACAACGGTGTTCTGACGGTTACCTTCCCGAAGGAAGCGAAGAAGAAAGTGCCGGAAGAGAAGAAATTTATTTCTATTGAAGGTTGATTTTTGATAATAACTGGCGCGGAGCGGTTCATCTGCCTCGCGCCGAAGAAATAGATTATCTGACTGATATAGACGATATAAAATATGCGTCATCCGTGAACCAGAAGCGGCGGCTAGCGTAAATAATTACTGAATACTGTGAACAGCTTCTTTTATATAGATTGTGTTTCATTTAAAGACAATTTCCTAATTTACATAGATTTGTTTCATACCCCCTCATTTCCTGCCGGCTACCCACCGGCAGGTTTTTTCTTATGTCTTTACATCATTTCACCTGTCTGTTATACTTGTCTGGAATTATTGCTGACTGTGAAAAACAAAATGAACAGAAGGAATTTACCCATGAATTACATTGTATTTGACCTGGAATGGAACCAGAGCCCAGGGGGAAAAAGGTGGTCCAACAGCCGTCTGCCTTTTGAAATCATAGAAATCGGCGCCGTAAAACTGAATGAAAAGAAAGAAATCGTGGACAGCTTTCAGCGTCTGATCAAGCCCCAGGTCTACAACTGGATCCATGACAGCATCCATGAAGTAATTCATATGAACTATAAAGACCTGCAGAACGGAACCCTTTTTCCACAGGCGGTCACAGAATTTCTGAAATGGTGCGGAGAGGAATATATCTTCTTCACCTGGGGAAATCAGGATGTCATGGAATTGCAGCGGAACATGAAATACTACGGCAAGCTTTCCCTGCTCCCAGGTCCGGTGACCTACTATGACGTGCAGAAATTATTTGCCATCCGCTACGAGGAGAATGACGAGCGCCGCGCCCTGGAGTTTGCTGCAGATAAAATGGGTGTGGAGAAACAAATGGACTTCCATCGCGCACTGGGCGATGCCTATTACACCGCATGCGTTCTTCAGAAAATAGAAGATGAGTACATTTTTCCAAACTCATCCCTGGACGTATATCAGAATCCTAAGAGCAAGAAAGAGGAAATCCACGTTTCCTATCCAACTTATGATAAGTATGTATCCAGAGAGTTCTATTCCCGTGAAAGAGCCATGAAGGACCGTGAAGTAACCAGCACGAAATGCCCTTTGTGCCATAACCCGGCCAAGCGCAAGATCCGCTGGTTTATGAACAATTCCAAGGTGTATTATAGCGTGAGTCTTTGTCAGGAGCATGGCTTCGTCCTTGGGAAGATCCGGATCCGCCGAACGGAAGACAACATGTATTACGTGATCAAGAAACTGACTAACGTAACCGACGAAGAAGCCGACGAAATCCGCCAGAAGCGGGATGCCCACAGGGCGAAGAAAAGGATGAAAAAAGAAGAAGTATAGTGAAATACAGGGCTAAGAATAAGAGTGCGTGGTGCAGTTCTTGTTCTTAGCCCTTGGTTTTTGTGATAGGCGAGCCAAAGTCCATGCTTGCATGAGACCCTGGCGATTGTCGTGATAATGGGCAAAACTCGCGGAGCGGGTTTTGGCTTGGGGGGATGGAAGTTTATAAAGTTGGGATAGTCAGCAGTCCTGTCATAACCGACCGCTCATACTGCATGCCCCATCCGACCATCTGTCCGTTGAAATAATATTTGCTCTTTAATCTTAACGGTCCAACTGCGTTGGAAAGGATTGCCTGTTTCCTGGTAAGAGTGCTAAGGTCAGTGCCAGTGGGAACAGTGACGTAAACATTTCTTGTATAGTAGAATGGATAGGTATTTCCGCAGTTATTCAGCAGATACTGTTCACTTGGAAGGTTCTTCTTCGGAACCGGGTTCTTGCTGACCTTGACTTTCTGGACTTCGAAATTGTCGAAGCCGTAATCCAGAAGGCTCTTGGTATCTGCCCACGCACCGTTTACGGAATTCAGGACAACAGCAACCAGTGTCATATTGCCCCGTTTGGCGTAGGTGATCAGAGTCGCACCGGCGGCATCTGTGTAGCCTGTTTTTCCGCCAAGGACACCGTCGTAGGCGTAATCCCTGCCAGCCATCATCTTGTGGTGGTTGAGAAGATAACGGGTTTCTGTGAAAATATTGGTTGGCGGAATGTTATACAGGTCTGTGGTAAAAAATTTCCTGCAAAGAGGATTCTGCCATGCTGCCTTGGCAATTTTCGCCATGTCGTTTGCCGTGGTAACGTGAGTCGGGTCTGGAAGACCGTTTGGATTATTAAAGTGGGTGTTTTTACAGCCCAGCTGTGCGGCTCTGGTGTTCATCAGCTCTACGAATTTCTTCACAGAACCAGAAACCTCTTCGCCAATGCCAAGTGCCATTTCGTTGGCAGACTCCAGCATCAGCGCCATCAGACACTGCTCTACTGTGAAAACTTCCCCTGCATCACCATAAATGGTGGAGCTTCCGGCTTCGATTCCGTAGGCAGCCTGTTGGGAAAGGGTGAGCTGTGCATTTACATCCAGGTTCTCACAGCCAAGAAGACAGGTGAGGAGCTTGGTAATGCTGGCAGGGTAAAGCTGGGTGTCGGCATTCTTGGAATACAGGATCGCTTCGGTATTCAAATCCATAAGAACTGCAGCCTGGGCTTCAATCTTGGGACCTTCCGGCCAGCCCTGTATGGAATCTGTGTCAGCAGCCTGGGCATAATATTCGGTATGCGGATCGGGTGTGGGAGTAGGGGAGCTGACTGCTGTGTCGCCTGCAGTGGTATCGGTGGCTTCCGCCCAGACGGCACCAGCCTGTCCAAGAAGCATCCCTGCCGCCAGAACTCCGCAGAAAATCCGCTTTATTTTCATATGAAGGTTTTTTCTGCTCATATAAAATCCTTTCTTAAATAAATGTGTATGGAACCGCGAACTTCGCTTGCGGTGACCTTTGCGTAGCGTAATATTTCAATGCTGCGCCTTGAAACATTACTTCATTATATCACTTTTCCCTCCCTAAAACTATTAAAAGAGTGTGAATTGTTCCTGCCATCCCGGAAAATAGACAAATCCAGCAGTATTTTCCCTTATTCTCCCCATTTTTTCAGCGGAAAAACACTTGACATATAGAAATTGCGCCCCTTATAATAGACAAGAAAACATCATAGGCAAAGACTGCGATGGAGACAGTAAGCTGATTTTGAACGTTTAAGGTTGCGTGGATAAAGAATGCCGCAATCTTTTCAGCGAGACGGGGACGGTGCAAGCCCGCCGCAAGTAGATTCAGCCGAAGATCACTCCGGAGTTTTATTTCTGAAATCAAGTAGGGAATAACGGCGTTCCCCCGTTACCGGGACCATGTATCGGCCATGAGCCCGTACATTGTAACAGGTGGTATAACGAGTGCTGACAGCCTTCGTCCTTTTGCAGGGATGGAGGCTTTTCTTATATAAGGAAACTCCTCTGGCGTTTTGACTGCGTACTCTGGAAGTCCCGGACAGCAATCGAATCAGGACCTGTGCATGCAGGAAGCCTGACATTTATAAATAAAAGGAGGAAAAAACTTTGTACCAGAAAGTAGACACGAATCTCAATTTCGTAGATCGCGAGAAAAAAGTAGAAGAATTCTGGAAAGAAAACCATATTTTCGAAAAAAGTATGGAAAATCGTAAAGAAGGCCCGACTTACACATTCTATGACGGACCGCCAACTGCAAACGGCAAGCCGCATATCGGCCATGTACTTACCCGCGTTATCAAGGATATGATCCCGAGATACCGCGCAATGAAAGGCTACATGGTACCTCGTAAGGCTGGATGGGATACCCACGGTCTTCCAGTAGAGCTTGAGGTAGAGAAGAAACTTGGTCTGGACGGAAAAGAGCAGATCGAGGAATATGGTATGGAGCCATTTATCCAGCAGTGTAAAGAGAGCGTCTGGAAATATAAAGGAATGTGGGAGGATTTCTCCTCAACAGTTGGTTTCTGGGCTGATATGGAGCATCCATACGTAACCTATGAGGACAACTACATCGAGTCCGAATGGTGGGCACTGAAAGAAATCTGGGACAAAGGCCTCTTATACAAAGGCTTCAAGATCGTTCCTTACTGCCCACGCTGCGGAACTCCGCTTTCATCCCAGGAGGTTTCCCAGGGCTATAAATTAGTAAAAGAGCGCTCTGCAATCGCACGTTTCAAGGTTGTAGGCGAGGACGCATATTTCCTGGCATGGACCACCACACCGTGGACACTGCCGTCAAATGTTGCACTTTGTACAAACCCGGATGAGACCTACTGCAAAGTAAAAGCCGCAGACGGATATACCTATTATATGGCAGAAGCCCTTCTGGACAAAGTACTGGGCAAGCTTGCAAAAGATGACGAGCCAGCTTACGAAGTTCTGGAAACCTACAAGGGTAAAGATCTGGAATACAAAGAATACGAGCCGCTTTTCAAATGCACAGGCGACTACGTAGCATCCAAAGGCAAAAAAGCCCACTATGTAGTATGTGATAACTACGTAACCATGAGCGATGGTACTGGTATTGTTCATATCGCTCCTGCATTCGGTGAAGACGACAGCCGTGTTGGCCGTGAGTATGACCTTCCATTCGTACAGTTCGTAGATGGAAAAGGAAACCTGACTGCTGAGACACCATATGCCGGTGTATTTGTTAAGAAGGCAGACCCGATGGTTCTTACCGACCTTGACAAAGAAGGCAAGCTGTTCGACGCTCCGAAATTTGAGCATGATTACCCACACTGCTGGCGTTGTGATACACCACTGATCTACTACGCAAGAGAATCCTGGTTCATCAAGATGACAGCTGTTAAGGACGATCTGATCCGCAACAACAACACCATCAACTGGATCCCGGAGAGCATTGGTAAGGGACGTTTCGGCGACTGGCTTGAGAACGTTCAGGATTGGGGAATCAGCCGTAACCGTTACTGGGGAACTCCACTGAACATCTGGGAGTGCAGCTGCGGCCACATGGAATCTGTTGGAAGCCGTCAGGATCTCTATGAGAAAACAGGCGACGAGCGTGCCAAGACCGTAGAGCTTCACCGTCCATACATTGACGAGCTCACCATGAAATGCCCGAAATGCGGCGGCACTATGCACCGTGTACCAGAGGTTATCGACTGCTGGTTTGACTCCGGAGCAATGCCATTTGCACAGCATCATTATCCATTTGAGAATCAGGAGCTGTTCAAACAGCAGTTCCCTGCAAACTTTATTTCCGAGGCTGTTGACCAGACAAGAGGATGGTTCTACTCCCTTCTTGCTGAGTCTACTCTTCTTTTCAACCAGGCTCCGTACAAGAACGTTATCGTTCTTGGCCACGTACAGGATGAGAATGGCCAGAAGATGAGTAAATCCAAAGGAAATGCAGTTGATCCGTTTGACGCACTGGAAACCTACGGTGCTGACGCAATCCGCTGGTACTTCTACATCAACAGTGCACCGTGGCTGCCGAACCGTTTCCATGGAAAAGCTGTTCAGGAAGGTCAGCGTAAATTCATGGGTACTCTTTGGAATACCTATGCATTCTTTGTACTTTATGCAAATATTGATGGCTTTGACGCCACAAAATATACACTTGACTACGACAAGCTTCCAGTTATGGACAAATGGCTCCTCAGCAAGCTGAATACACTTGTTAAGACCGTTGACGAAGATCTGAACGACTACAAGATCCCGGAGACTGCAAGAGCACTTCAGGGCTTTGTAGACGAGATGAGTAACTGGTATGTAAGACGCTGCCGTGAGCGTTTCTGGGCAAAGGGAATGGAGCAGGATAAGATCAATGCTTATATGACTCTTTACACAGCATTAGTAACGGTTGCCAAGGCAGCAGCTCCGATGATCCCGTTCATGACAGAGGATATCTACCAGAATCTTGTAAGATCTCTGGACAAAACAGCTCCTGAGAGTATCCATCTCTGCGACTTCCCGGAAGTAAAAGAAGAGTGGATCAACAAAGATCTGGAAGACAGCATGGAAGAAGTTCTGGAGGTTGTTGTTCTTGGACGTGCATGCCGTAATACAGCAAACATCAAGAACCGTCAGCCGATCGGAACCATGTATGTAAAAGCGCCTAAGAAGATGGATAACTATTTCACAGACATTATTGCAGATGAGCTGAATGTAAAAGAAGTGAAATTTGCAGATGATGTGGAATCCTTCATTTCCTACAGCTTCAAACCACAGCTTCGTACAGTTGGACCGAAATACGGCAAGCTTCTTGGCGGAATCCGTACTGCACTTGCAGAGATCAATGGCAGCCAGGCTATGAACGAGCTGAAAGCAAACGGCGTACTTGTACTTGATATCGATGGAAACAAGGTAGAGCTGGCAGAGGAAGATCTGCTCATCGAGACCGCACAGACCGAAGGTTATGTAACAGAGGCAGAGGGTGAGACCGCTGTTGTTCTGGATACTAACCTGACACCTGAGCTGATCGAGGAGGGCTTTGTCCGCGAGATCATCAGCAAGATCCAGACCATGCGTAAAGAGGCCGGCTTCGAGGTTATGGACAAGATCCGCGTTTCCGTAAAGGATAACGAGAAGATCGTTGAGACCATGAAGGCTAACGAGGCTGAGATCAAATCTGAGGTTCTGGCTGAGGAAGTTGTTTACGGCGAGACTGATGGTTATGTAAAAGAGTGGAATATTAATAAAGAGCATGTAACTCTTGGTGTTACAAAACTGTAAAGCAAAGAGCTGCAGCCCTTGATTTAACAATATTTTCACTTTTGTTTCGATGTTTTGAGACATTTTTGCTATATACTTAAGAAGATATTACGGCGAAAGGTTCTGGAATTTCAGAACCTTTTGTCCGGTATATCAGATACACCATGTTACTGTTCACTACATTTGCCAGGATATTTCTGGTAAGTGTTAATGAAACATACAACAGGAGGGACAAAATGATTGACAAACAGTTTGACAAAGAAACCTTCAAAAAGAGTGTAAAAGATAACGTTAAGTTTCTTTACCGCAGAAAGCTTGAAGAGGCAACCCAGGAGCAGCTTTTCCAGGCTGTAAGCTACACTGTGAAGGATGTTATCATCGATAACTGGCTTGATACACAGAACGCTTATGAAGAGCAGGATCCGAAGATTGTTTACTACATGTCCATGGAGTTTCTTATGGGACGTGCCCTTGGAAACAACCTTTTAAACCTTGGCGCATACGGCGAGGTGAAGGAAGCTCTTGAGGAGCTTGGAATCGACATCAACGCACTTGAGGACCAGGAGCCGGATCCAGCACTTGGAAACGGTGGTCTTGGAAGACTTGCTGCCTGCTTCCTTGATTCTCTTGCAACACTTGGATATTGCGCATACGGCTGCGGAATCCGCTACCGTTACGGTATGTTCAAACAGGAGATCAGAGACGGATACCAGGTTGAGGTTCCGGATGCATGGCTTGAGAACGGCTATCCATTCGAGCTTCGTCGTCCGGAATATGCAAAAGAAGTACATTTCGGCGGCTATGTAAGAGTTGAGTATGACCAGGCAACCGGCCAGAATAAATTCATCCATGAAGGATATCAGGCTGTAAAGGCTATTCCATATGATATGCCGATCGTTGGATACGAGAACAATGTAGTAAATACTCTTCGTATCTGGGATGCAGCTGCAATCGAGCAGTTTGGATTTGACTCTTTTGACAAAGGTGACTACAAGAAAGCCGTTGAGCAGGAGAACCTTGCAAAAGATATCGTAAACGTACTTTACCCGAATGACAACAAGATGTCTGGTAAAGAGCTTCGTCTGAAACAGCAGTACTTCTTCGTATCTGCAAGTATTCAGGCTGCAATCGAGAAATACAAAAAGACACATGATGATATCAAGAAACTGCATGAGAAAGTCGTATTCCAGATGAACGATACTCATCCGACTATGGCTGTTGCAGAGCTTATGAGAATCCTCATGGATCAGGAAGGTCTTGGCTGGGATGACGCCTGGGCAGTAACTACCAAGTGTGTGGCTTACACCAACCACACTATTATGTCCGAGGCTCTTGAGAAATGGCCGATCGAGCTGTTCTCCAGACTGCTTCCACGTGTATACCAGATCATCGAGGAGATCAACCGTCGTTTCATCATCGAGATCCAGAACAAATATCCTGGAAACTATGAGAAGATCAAAAAGATGGCGATCATCTATGACGGACAGGTTAAGATGGCACACCTTGCAATCGTTGCAGGCTACTCTGTAAACGGTGTTGCAAGACTTCATACAGAGATCCTGAAGAACCAGGAGTTAAAAGACTTCTACGAGATGATGCCAGAGAAGTTCAACAACAAGACAAACGGTATCACCCAGAGACGTTTCCTTCTTCACGGAAACCAGAATCTTGCTGCATGGGTTACAGACCATATTGGACCAGACTGGGTAACAGATCTTTCCCAGATTGGCAAGCTGAAGGTTTATGCAGATGATGAGAAAGCTCTTCAGGAGTTCATGAACATCAAATTCCAGAACAAACAGCGTCTTGCAAAATACATTCTGGAGCACAATGGTGTTGAAGTTGATCCTCACTCCATTTTTGATGTACAGGTTAAGAGACTTCATGAGTACAAGAGACAGCTTCTCAACATCCTTCATGTAATCTATCTGTACAACCAGATCAAATTACATCCGGAGATGGAGTTCTATCCAAGAACCTTTATCTTTGGTGCAAAAGCTTCCGCTGCTTATGAGCGTGCGAAAAAGATCATCAAACTGATCAACTGTGTAGGTGATGTTGTAAACAATGATCCGACTATCAATGGCAAGATCAAAGTTGTATTCATCGAGAACTACAGAGTATCCAACGCAGAGATGATCTTCGCAGCAGCAGATGTTTCCGAGCAGATCTCCACAGCAAGTAAAGAGGCTTCTGGTACAGGTAACATGAAGTTCATGCTGAACGGTGCCCTTACACTTGGAACCATGGACGGTGCAAACGTAGAGATCGTTGAGGAAGTTGGCCAGGAGAACGCATTCATCTTCGGTATGAGCGCTGACCAGATCATCAACTATGAGAACCACGGCGGATATGACCCAACATTTATTTACAACACAGACACTGAGATCCGTCAGGTACTGATGCAGCTGATCAATGGTACTTTCTCCAGCGATACAGAGCTGTTCAGAGACATTTATGATTCTCTTCTTACAACAAAGAACTGCTCCAGAGCAGACCAGTACTTCATCCTGGGCGATTTCAGATCCTATGCTGAGGCTCAGAAGAGAGTGGAAGCTGCTTACAAGGATGAGAAGAAGTGGGCAAAGATGGCTCTCCTGAACACCGCATGCAGCGGAAAATTCTCCTCTGACAGAACCATCCAGGAGTATGTAGATGATATCTGGCATCTGGATAAGGTTACTGTTACTAAGAGCGAGGCTGCTGAGAAATAAATAGCGGCAGGAAAGGTTGAAGCGAAACGGTGATGACCGTTTATGCGGATAACTTTAAATATGAAAAAAGAAATCCTCCCGGAATGGTGAAACGGTGCAACCGCGGCTATTCCGGGAGGATTTTTTAGTAATCTTCCTTCTGCCAGTATTCATAAGGCAGCATGTGATACATTTTTCGGACGGTAGTCCGCTGGCTGGTGTAGAGGCTGGCCAGTTTGCGTTTCTGGATGTAGAGATCTTTTTGCATTTCTTCAAGGTCGTAGGGAACCTTGTCATTTACATAATATTTTCCAAAAGAATAGAAATCTGCCTTGCAGCCAGTTTCTTTATATTCTTTTTCCACAAGCTCATGGGTCATCTGGTGGTGCTGGTGCCCGTATTCGCCGTGAGGGTTGTGGGTGGCCACCTGGGTCCAGGCTTTGTAATTCAGGACGGTGGCGATATCGGCCTCCATATCCTTTTTCCAGAAAGTCCAGCTGCTCCGGCGTTTCCCTATTTTGTCCGAATAGGAGAGAATCAGATATTTATCACCGGTGGCTTCCATCACAGACTTAAACTCTGCACTTCGCACCGGATCATTTCCGCGGGTCATACAGACAACCAGGTAATCATCCTCAATTAAATGTCTGCCGCCCCAGAGCAGGTCGTCATCCGGGTGGGCGACGAACATTACCTTGTCGTAGCCATCCAGATCAAGGGCATCCAGGTCTGCGGTGGTGACGTGGGGGAGATTTATATATGGGTAAAGCAGGTAAAAACCTTTTGCCAGGAAAAGGATGGCGATAGCAATTATAAGAAAAAGCAGCTTCCGTTTCCAGTGATGACGCAAGCGGCGAAGGATAGCAGTATATCTTTGGCGCGCGGAAGGGGAAACGCTTGAAGCCGTGGGTGTGTTTGTGTTCATGGGGTTAGCTCCGTTTCAAGTTGTTTTTAATAACTATGTTCTCAATTATACTATGTTTTAGGAAAGTTACAAGCTGGATAAGAAGAACTTAAGAAACTTTAGGGAAAGTTAAGACTTTGCCGTAGGGCTGGACATGAAAGTGGGAAGGCTGTTATACTTAGACCAGTAAAATCTTTGAGGTAATAATGAATGAGAAAAAAGAATCTTATATTTATTCTGGGATTTATAATGTGTTTTCTGGCCGCGTATAAAGGGATGGTGTTTAGTCCATCGTTTACTATGATGTTCGTGGCAGCCGGAATGGGATTTTGTATCATGGCGGAAATACTGTATATGGTGCAGAACGAAGGGGATATGCGGGCTGCTAATAATACATCTGTTGCGGAGAAAACAGGACGGATGACGATCGGTGTTGGGATTTGTAGTAGAATATTTTACATAATTGGAATGATCTGGGTATTCCCAGCCGTGATCATTTATGCCACTGGTGATGACTGGATGAACGGCTGTATGAAAGCGGCTGGAATTGGAAGCATTGTCCTGTGTGGAATCTGGTTTGGCTGGATGTGGAAAAAGGGAGAAATTCGACTGGCTGTGTGGGGAAAAGCTGTGGAATTACTGATTTCTCTGGCAGGAGCACTGCTGGCTGTTTTTTGTGGAATTAACAGTGTAGCTTTAATTCCCTATGGTGCTGGCCTATTGTTACTGACAATTGCCAGGCTATCTGAGGGAAAAGAAAATAAGGTAAGAGAATGCTTCTTTCTTGCCGGATTAGTGTTGATGACAGTATTTCCTTCTGCACCCATGCTTGGTGGTGTATTGTGAAAAAGTAAATGTGAGGATAATGGAAATTGAAACATTGTAATAAAAAAGGAAAACGAAAGGCGAAACTGATTGGTCTGGCCGCGTGCGTGGCAGCAACGGTAACTTTAAGTGGCTGCAGCCTTTATGATATTGCGGATTTATTTTCCGGGCTTGGAAAAGGCAGTGAGGCTTTATATGCGAATGAAAATCAGCAGATGCCAACGGAAGTTGCTGAAGCTCAAACTGGGAGTATGGATAACAATATAACTGATGAGGCAGAGCAGAAAGAGATAACAGAAATAGCAATTCTCCCCGGTGCGTCCTGGTTAGACACAGACGGTAACGTGATCCAGGCCCATGGCGGACAGATCCAGCTTATGCCAGTACCAGATGAAAATGGGGTCAAAACAGAAAAATATGTCTGGGTAGGTGAAGATAAATCCTCCGGTCATTTGGGAAATGATGTGGCTGTTTACACTTCCGATGATCTGTATCATTGGGAATTCCAGGGCGATGTATTTCGGGCCGTAGAATCCCGGGAACAGTTGGATGAGGATTCCTATTTCCAGGAGCTTTATCAGGATCATACCAGCGATGAATTGGATGAAATCTATAACTGTATTAACAAAAATACCGTAATAGAACGTCCAAAACTCTTATATAATCACAAAAATGACAACTATGTGCTCTGGTTTCACAGCGATGATAGTACGGAAAAGAATACCTATAAATATGATGTGGGTATGGCTGGAGTGGCAGTTAGCGATTCCCCTGCCGGTCCATTCAAATTTCTTGGCAGATACCGGCTAAGTCAGTGTCCGGACGAGCAGATTGACTGCTTTCCATCCTCTAAAGGCGAAGCCCGTGACATGAACCTTTTTCAGGATGAGGACGGAACTGCCTATGTCACTTATACCAGTGAAAATAATAAGACGTTGTACATTTCCAAGCTGAATGAGGATTATACATATCTGTCCACAGACCCGGAGAAAGCGGTTTATAAAGAAGATTTTATCCGCATTTTTCCAGGAGCCATGCGGGAGGCTCCGGTCTTATTTAAAGGCGACAATGGAAGATACTACCTTATGTCCTCCAGCACCACCGGCTGGATGTCCAACCAGGCCAGAGTCTGGTCCGCAGATGAAATCTTCGGTGACTGGCAAAATGATGGAAACCCATGCGTCGGCACAGATGCCGACATTACCTTTGACACCCAGAGCACCTGCGTTTTCCAGACGAAAGAAGGTCAGTGGATTTACTACGGCGACCGCTGGAACAGCACAGACCTGGCAGATTCCAGATATATCTGGCTGCCGCTTAACTTTGACGGAAATAGAGTGGTAATTAAATGGGAGTCGGATTTTGTCCTCAAATAATTGGAGAAGACAAAGAAAATTTTCGCGCTTAGGCGGCGCATTACAAATCAGTTATCTACTATGGAGTAAATAGTTACGCTTACTGAGAAAAGTGATAAATAACTGAAATACGTGATATGAATAAAAGGAAAATTCTGATAAAATCACTTACAAAGGATAACAAGGTGAATATGCCGGCAGGGCAGACATTGCATAAATGAAAATCAGGGAGGAAAAACATGAAGGAACTTCTTTACGGAGCAGCATACTACGACGAATATATGCCATACGACCGTCTGGACAAAGATGTGGCTATGATGAAAAAAGCAGGGATCAACACTGTTCGAATTGCAGAATCTACCTGGAGCACCTGCGAGCCACAGCCAGGAGTATTTGATTTTTCCCATGTGGAAAGAGTGATGGACGCCATGGAAGAGGCGGGAATCAACGTAATTATCGGTACACCTACTTATGCAGTGCCTACCTGGATGGTAAAGGCGCACCCGGATGTGCTGGCTGAGACGGTTGAGGGAAGAGGCATTTACGGCGCCCGTCAGATTATGGATATTACTCATCCGGTGTATCTTTTTTATGCTGAGCGCGTGATCCGCGAGCTGATGAAGCGTACAGCCCACAGAAAATGTGTCATCGGTTTCCAGCTGGACAATGAGACGAAATACTACGGAACTGCAGGCAAAAATGTGCAGGAACAGTTTGTCAAATACCTCCGGGAAAAATTCCACGATGATCTGGACGCTATGAATTATGAATTCGGTCTGGATTACTGGAGCAACCGTATCAACGCCTGGGAGGATTTCCCAGATGTGCGCGGTACTATCAATGGAAGTCTTGGCGCAGAATTTGAGAAATTCCAGAGAACTCTGGTTGACAAATTCTTAAGCTGGCAGGCAGACATTGTAAATGAATACAGAAGAGAAGACCAGTTTGTGACCCATAACCTGGACTTTGAGTGGAGAGGATATTCCTATGGAATTCAACCTTATGTAAACCATCTCCACGCGTCCCAGTGTCTGACAATTGCAGGAACTGACATTTATCATCCTACACAGGATGACCTTACCGGTGCTGAAATTGCATTCGGAGGAGATCTGATCCGTTCCTTAAAACAGGACAATTATCTGGTGATCGAGACCGAAGCACAGGGATTTCCTGGCTGGACACCGTATAAGAATCAGCTGAGATTACAGGCATACAGCCACCTGGCATCTGGAGCAAATAGCGTAATGTACTGGCACTGGCATTCCATTCATAATTCCTTTGAAACTTACTGGAAAGGTCTGCTGAGCCATGATTTCCAGGAGAATGCACCGTATAAGGAAGCCTGCATTATTGGAAATGAGTTTAAAAAGCTGGGAAGCCATCTGGTAAATCTGAAAAAGAAAAATGAGGTGGCAGTGCTGGTTAGCAACGAGGCACTCACAGCCCTGAACTGGTTCCGAATCCAGGAGCAGGCGCCAGGCGCAGATGCGAAGAGTATCTATTATAATGACGTTATGCGCTGGATGTACGATACTCTGTATCATATGAACGTAGAATGCGATTTCATCTGGCCGGAAACCGAGAATCTGGATCAGTATAAAGCGATTGTGGTACCTGCACTTTATGCAGCACCAGATGAATTATTAGAGCGGCTGAATCAGTATGTGGAAAATGGCGGAACGCTGATCGCGTCCTTTAAGTCTGCTTTTGCAAATGAGAATGTGAAAGTGAGCCATGATGTCCAGCCACACATTTTGAATAATTGTTTTGGTGTTCACTACGACCAGTTTACTTTCCCGAAAAATGTAGGATTAACTGGAAAAATTATTTCTGGGAAAATATGTCAGAAAGGCAGTACTTGTCTGGATGACAAGGCTTATGCGAAAGATAGTACTTCCCCGTCTGCACAGATATTTATGGAACTCCTGGTTCCAGATGGAGCAGAGGTACTGGCTTCTTACGACCACTACAACTGGAAAGACTACGCTGCCATCACTCGAAACCATTACGGCAAAGGACAGGCGGTATATGTTGGCTGCATGACTGACGAAGATACCTTAAAAGCTGTCTACAAAGCAGTTCTTCCACAGGCAGACGTAGAAATTCCGGAATACCAGTACCCAGTCATCGTTCGAAAAGGAACCAACGACCTTGGCAAAACAGTCCGCTATTTCCTGAATTATTCAGCAGTAGAACTGGAAATGCCATATGATTATAAAACTGGCACAGAATTACTGGAAGATGTGCAAGTTGAAAATAAAGCCGCACTTAGAATGCCAGCATGGGGTGTGAAGATTATAGAAGAAGAATAAAATACGCTCTGCGAGTTTTGCCTGTTATCGCGGCAGCCGTCAAGGCTTCGTGCAAGCACGAACTTTGGCTCATTGTTCATGTAAATAGAAAGTTCCGGTAAATGATAGAAATCATTCACCGGAACTTTTTTATAGAAAATTTACGAACTCAAAACAATAACTAAAGATTTTACAAGAATCAAATCTTTTTCAATTCATAATCCCTGGAGCCAAGTCCAATCTTTTGTCCATGATCCAGCGTAGCTTCCCATTCCACGTTTGGATTGGAGTCCATAAAGTGGTTATGATGGCAATGCCAATCTGGTTTTGCAAGGTTATCTCCCAGCTGGCTGTTGCGGATCGGCTGTGCTGCAAGACAGGCATCTACACAGGCCTGGTCAAGAGCAATCGGATCAAAGCTTGCGAACATTCCGATATCCGGAAGGATCGGCGCATCATTTTCTCCATGACAGTCGCAGTTCGGGCTGATGTCCTGAACCAGTGCAATATGGAAGCATGGGCGGCCATGACAGACTGCCTGTGCGTACTCTGTCATCTTGCGGCAGAGAAGCTCGTTGGAATTGCTGTGTGGATTATGAATGGCATCAAAACTGCAGGCACCAATACAACGGCCGCAGCCCTTACATTTCTCATAATCAATGACAGCCTTTTTCTCCGGATATGTAATGGCATCACTTCCGCATTCTTTCGCACAACGCTTGCATCCGCGGCAGATATCTGTCTCAATAACTGGTTTGCCGCTGTTGTGCTGCGCCATTTTTCCAGCGCGGCTTCCGCAGCCCATACCAATGTTCTTGATGGCTCCGCCGAAACCAGTAGCCTCATGTCCCTTAAAATGAGTCAGGCTGATGAAAACGTCAGCATCCATAATGGCACGTCCGATTCTGGCAGTTGGGCAATATTCAGCATTTTCTACTGGAACTTCCACATCATCTGTTCCACGAAGTCCGTCACCGATAATGATCTGACAGCCTGTGGTAATGGTGTTAAAACCATTCAGATTCGCACAGTCCATATGCTCCAGTGCATTCTTACGGCTTCCTGGATAAAGGGTATTACAGTCAGTAAGAAATGGCATTCCGCCCTGCTCTTTACAAAGATCCGCTACAACCTTTGCATAGTTCGGACGCAGGAAAGCCAGGTTTCCAAGCTCACCAAAGTGCATTTTGATAGCAACAAATTTACCATTCATGTCAATGTCCTTGATTCCGGCTGCGATACACAGTTTTTTCAGCTTATCCAGCTGGTTAAGACCAGGTTTGCAGCGGAAATCGGTGAAATAAACGGTTGATTTTTCCATGATATCCCTCATTTCTGGTTTTTATATGTGCGGATGTCACTCATTGGAGACATGCCCACTTAGCAACATATTATTCTTGTAGCCCTTTAAATGTCAAGTTGTTTTAATTATCAGAGAAGAACAAATGTTGCTGTGTTATGGTTTTCTTCGTTTATAAAAACAAGTTGCTGGATACCGACAATGAACCGTTATATATTGCTCATTGTCAGTTCTCCATGTTTTGAAACGTTTATTTTAGAAAAATTTTAATACTTCATCCAGCTCTCTGCGTTTCGGGCGGCTCGGTTCTTCATCTGCCTTACCAACTGCGATAACAGAAACGATAGTTTCTTCCTCTGGAATAGAAAGCATTTCACGGATCTTATCTGCATCCCGAAGCCCCATAATAAGAGTGGAAAGCCCAAGCTCCTCTGCTTTCAGGATCAGATTCTCATTCTGAAGCCCCAGATCATAACATCCCCAGCCATTTCCGATTTCATTATCTGGTGTGTCGTCTTTCTGGAAGCCTGCGTGATTATGTACAAAGGTGGTGACGATCAAAGCAGCGTGCTCTGTTTTTATATCGTTATTGGCGTAACCCAGGCACTCCTGACGGAGTCGCAGCTTCACATCCTCCGATAAAACACAGTAATAACGTCCTGTCTCCGTATTCTTCCATGAAGGTGCCTCCTGCGCAGCCCTCACAAGCTCCTGGATCTGCTCTCTGGTAACCTTGGTGTCCGGGCTGTACTTGCGCACAGTTCTTCTCTTCTCAATAAGTGTCTGAAATTCCATGAGAAATCCTCCTTGTCCAAATGTTTTTTATTATTATGGCATTTCCAGATTCAAAAATCAATTGGAATATAATTAGGAAGACTCCGTTAATTTGAAAAAATAGTTGTAAAATGCGATAGAGATGGATATAGTAAAAATAGTTTTTACATAGGAGTAGAGAGATGATTCGTGAATTAAAAGATACAAGTAAAGCAGCTTCCCTTTTCACTGGCTGGCAGGATAGTGTAGTCTGGTCGGCGGTGCAGGGAGTGATGGGGAAGATTTATGTGGACTCATTGGAGAATCCGGAGAGTGGGGCGGTTATGCTGGGGGATTTCTGCTTTTTGAGTGGAAAACCAACGGAAGAAATGACACTTTTTTGCCCGGAGGATTGCGAGTCTGAGGAATTGATCCTGGTTCCCCAGAATGAAGAGTGGGCGCAGATGATTGAGAACTGTTATGGGGAAAAGGCGGTGAAGACAGTCCGCTATGCGATAACAAAGGAGCCGGGGATTTTTGATCTGGAAAAGCTTAGGAAAGCGGCGGAAAGTCTGCCGGGAGAATATGAGATGAAGCTGATCGACCAGAACCTTTTTGAGATATGCAGAAACACTCAGTGGAGCAAAGCTCTGGCGGTGAATTATGAGGATTATACCCAGTATGAGAGGTTTGGCCTGGGCGTGGCAATTCTGAAAGATGGAGAGGTTGTAGCGGGTATTTCCTCTTACTCTGGTTATCACGGCGGAATTGAAATCGAGGTGGTAACCCGTGAGGACTACCGGAGGAAAGGACTTGCGTATATCGGTGCAGCGCGGTTGCTGCTGGAATGCGACAAGCGTGGTCTTTATCCGAATTGGGACGCTGCGAATAAAATGTCAGTGGGGCTGGCAGAAAAACTGGGGTATCATTTCAGTCATGAGTATTTTGTCTATAAAGTGAAAAGGTAAGTTGCGGCGAACCTGGAAGTATGGTAAACTTATGGGCGAAATAGGAACAAATTAGGAGGACTTATGACTGGATTTGAGAAACTGGAAAACAGTTTAATAGATGTAATAAAAGAGGAACAAGCGAAGCTGGGATTTAAAGAGGAGAAGATTCATTTGTACTATCCTCTTTCTTCTCTGAACCATTTCTTTTCTGCACAGGATAGTGCAGAAGAAATGCTGACCCGCCTGCAGAATATGCCGGAAACTCTGACTTCGAAGCTAGGCAAAGTAGCAGTGTCCCATAAAGGGGACAGATTCTGTTTCTATATTCCAGAGCCGGGAAGCGTTTATGTACATGGGAATATGAAAGAGAATGAATTTATCAAAGTTCTCATCGAACTGGTTCAGCAGCATGACTGCACGAAGGAGAAATTACTTGATCTGTTTGCTTCTTACTGGGAAAAAACAGAGAGTCAGGAAATGGACAATGGGGAATTTGATTTCTATATCCGTTTTCTGGATAAGGCAGATGATACGTATTATTACTGCTTTAAGGATGAGGGATTCCATTTTATTTATCATAGGTTTTTGCCAGAGGATTATGAGGACTTCGGGTTCTAAGCAGACACGTTACCTTCCAGCAAAATCACTATATATGAAACACCAACACACCAGAATATCAGTATTGGGCTGATTGATCTGGCGTGTTTTTCTATAATCTTAAGAAATTGTATTCTAGTCTTTGGCCTGGAATATTATAGCGGGAGGGGGCGTATAGTTTTAGGGAAACTGATGGATAGAAGGAATGGCATTATGATGAATTATCTCTGGGGTGGTATGCTCCTCCTTGGCATTCTTTATGCTGCGTTTGCCGGAACCCTTGATGCAGTAACGGAATCTGTCATAAATTCTGCTAAAGAAGCAGTAAATCTGATCATCTCTATCGCCGGAATCACAGCCTTCTGGACCGGCATTATGAAAATTGCAGAGCAGGCTGGCCTGGTAGAGAAACTTGCAAAAAGAACCAGACCGCTGCTCAGTTTTTTATTTCCAGAATTAAAAAATCAAGAGAAAGCCAATTACTACATATCCCTGAATTTCCTGTCTAATTTCCTGGGCTTAAGTCATGCCAGCACCAGTTCCGGACTGCTGGCATTTCAGGAACTGGACCGTCTTAATGGGCACAGTACTATTGCCAGCAAGCCCATGTGCACCTTCCTGATCATTAACGTTTCTTCCCTCCAGCTTTTGCCAATCAACATAATCGCCTACCGCGCCCAGTACGGCAGCCCTGCGCCTGCCGCTATTGTTGGCCCTGCTATTTTTGCTACTGGGATGAGTACGCTTGCGGCGGTGATATTTTGCAGAATTATGAATCACAGTCGTGGGAGTATAAGAAAGTCGTAAATTAAATAAAAACTAAAAAGCTATCTTAGGCAGAAGCCTATTTCGGAAAAGAAAAAAGAACGAAGAGGTAGAAAATGTTAATATTGTTATAAATATTAAATTGAATTATAAAATTATTGCCTTACAGGAAAATAGGAGGCGCCATGAAGATCATAACTTACCTGTCAAATCTCATAATCCCCCCTCTTCTATTTTACATAATCGCGTCCGGTCTTCTTGCCAAGCAAGATATCTACCAGGATTTCCTGGACGGTGCCCGGGACGGCTTGAAAACAGTCGTCTCAATTTGCCCCACTTTAATTGGCCTGATGACAGCCGTAGGTGTTCTCCGTGCCTCCGGCTTTCTTACCTTCCTAAGCAATCTCCTTGGAAAAGCTACCACCCACCTTGGTCTCCCAGGAGACATCATTCCGTTAACCTTGATTCGCCTTTTCTCCTCCAGCGCCGCCACCAGCCTCCTCCTGGACATCTTCAAAGAACACGGAACGGAATCTCCTACAGCCCTCATGTCCGCAATCATCCTCAGCTCTACCGAGAGCGTCTTCTACTGCATGAGTGTTTATTTCGGCATAACTAAAGTAAAGAAAACACGCTATACTCTGCCTGGTGCGCTGCTTGCTACAGCGGTAGGAATGGCAGTAGCTGTCTGGATCGTGATATGGGATATTGGATGAATTATCCGCAAAGTCTGAGTTTGCAGCCTTTAAGCGTTGGTCCATTTGTGACAACAGGGAAAGATAAAAAATCCCCCACACAATAAAAATCCCCCCATAAACCCAAACTCTCCCCCTCTTTTCCAAACCCGTCACATGGGTTAAGATAATATCAACAAAGGAAAGCAAAAACAAATAAATGAGGAGGGAATGGAATGAATGAGGTCATTGTCTCCATGAACAATATCAGCAAAAGTTTCCCAGGCGTAAAGGCACTGGATCATGTAAAATTTGAGCTGCGTTCTGGAGAAGTCATGGCGCTGCTTGGGGAAAATGGAGCCGGAAAATCAACCCTGATGAAGATCCTCAGCGGTGTATATACCAGAGACGAAGAAACGATGGAAATCTTCGGAAAATCCTATGACGACCTGACACCAAAGCAGGCACAGGAAGCAGGAGTAGCCATTATCCATCAGGAATTGAACATGTGCAAGCACTTAACAGTAACGGAGAACATGTTCCTTGGAAGAGAAGTAAAAGGCGGTCTTTCCCTGAATAACGCGAAAATGAGGAAAGAAGCCAAGAGGGTTCTGGACGATCTTCGGATCGACATCAGCCCGGATCAGATCGTAGGAGATCTGCCAGTATCCAAACAGCAGATGGTCGAAATTGCAAAAGCACTTTCCATCAATGCAAGGATCCTGATCATGGACGAGCCCACATCATCTCTGACCGCAAAAGAAATCGACGATCTTTTCCGCATCATCCGCAAGCTGAGAGATGAAGGAAGAGGAATCGTTTACATCTCACACAGACTGGAAGAACTGTCCCATATCGTGGACAGAGTTACCATCATGCGAGATGGACAATACATAACAGACGGTAATTTCAAAGACATGGACATGGACTACATCATCAAAAATATGGTAGGCCGTGAGATCAAAGAGAAATTCCCGAGAGTGGAATGCAAGAAAGGCAAGAAGATTTTTGAAGTAAAAAATCTTAACGCAGGAAAAGTGGTCCGCGATATCAACTTCTCCTTATATGAAGGCGAGATCGTAGGATTTGCAGGACTGATGGGAGCCGGAAGAACGGAGACCACAAGAGCCATCTTCGGTGTTGACCCGAAAGACAGCGGAGAACTTTATGTGGATGGTAAAAAAATCGAAGTCCACTGTCCAATGGATGCCATCCGAAACGGTGTTGTACTTGCCCCTGAGGATCGTAAAAAAGACGGTCTCTGCACGAAACTGAGTATCCGCCAGAACCTGGCACTGCCAAATCTTGACCTTGTATGCAACAAGATGGGTGTGATAAACTCAGGAAAAGAAGATGCCCTTTGCGAAAAAGCAGTGAAGGATCTCCGGATCAAAACACCGAACGTAGAAATTGATTCCGGCAACCTTTCCGGTGGAAACCAGCAGAAAGTAGTTGTTGGAAAGTGGCTTGCAAGAGATTCACGAGTTGTCATTTTCGATGAGCCAACAAGAGGAATCGACGTTGGAGCCAAGGTAGAAATTTATAACCTGATGAATGAGCTGAAAAAACAGGGAATTGCAGTTATGTTTGTATCCTCTGAAATGCCGGAGGTCATGGGAATTGCAGACCGTATCATCGTAATGTGTGACGGACGTATCACCGGTGAGGTTTCAGCAAGAGAAGCCACCCAGGACGAGATTCTGACGATGGCAACATCCTTTGAAAACAAGGGTATTAAAGGAAACTGAGGGAGGAAGTAAAAATGAATAGTAAACAGCAAAGCCCCTTAAAGAAATTACTGGGGATCAGGGGAATGGGGGCAGCACTTACCGCATTCGTGGGACTGATCATCATTTATATCGCATTTGGTATCATCAACCCGGCAGTATTTTCCGGACAGAACGTATTGAACCTGCTCCGTTCCATGTCCAAGTACCTGCTGATCGGTATTGCACAAAGTTACGTTCTGATCACTGGAAACATTGACCTGTCAATTGGTTCTATGGTTGGTATGAGTGCTATGATCGCAGCCACTTTAATGACCACCGGAATGGCACCGATCCTTGCAATCGTGATCGCACTGCTTGCCTGCCTGGTAGTTGGTGTGGTAAACGGAAACAGAAACACAGATGCCATTGCAACTGGTGTTGGAAAAGAAACCGCAGACACCTTCCAGAACATTTTCTACTATGGAAAAACACTTGGATTTTACAACACATTCTGGATCGCACTTGTTATTTTTGTTATATTTTTCTTCATCTTATCCAAGACACGTACAGGCCGTCACATTTACGCAATCGGTTCTAACGTGGATGCAGCAAAGCTCTCTGGTGTAAACGTAGTTTCCACCACAGTAAAGACTTATCTGGTAAGCTCTGTATGCTCCTGTGTAGTTGGTCTTATCCTTTGCGCACAGGCTGGTATGGGAAATATGGAAGCTGGAAACATGTACGAGATGTACGGCGTAGCAGCCGGTGTAATCGGTGGTGTTTCCCCACTTGGAGGAACTGGAATCCTTCTTGGAACCTTCGCAGGTGCAGCCGTTTGGCAGACACTGGAAAATGGTCTGAACATGATCGGTGCACAGGTTGGTATCCAGCGAGTTGTGATCGGTGTGATCGTAGTTGCAGCCGTATTGCTTGACGTAGTTGTAAGAAACGGACAGTTTGGCAAACACAGAAAGAAATAATCGCAAGAAAACGGTATTTTTCACAGGAAAACGAAATCGACAACTGAATATAGAAAATGTAAAATAATTTCATGAAACTAAACCGCAAATGGAGAAGGCGGGTAGTTATAAAAAATTAATTTTTAGGAGGATTTTTACAACGAAAAGAAAACTTTTAGCTATGGTATGCGCAGTATCAATGATTGCTTCCCTTGGAGCAGCTACTGTTTATGCATCAGATGATGTTACCGCTACAGGCGATGAGAAAATCGCGCTGATCACAATGGATTCCATCGACCAGCACTGGATCACCCTGAACGAAGGTGCTCAGGCAGAGGCTGAAGAGCTTGGCGTAACCGTTGACTTCATGTCCCCAAATACAAAGGATGATGCTCAGCAGATCGAGTGTGTAAACAACGCAGTAGCAGGCGGCTATGACGCGATCATGGTTGCTGAAAACGGACCAGATGCTATTTCTTCCGCACTTCAGGAAGCAAAAGACCAGGGCGTTAAGATTGTATATGTTGACTCTCCTGCAAACGTAGAGGCAGAGGCTACTTTCTCCACAGACAACAAAGCTGCTGGAACAACAGCTGGTGAAGAGATGAAGAAAGCTCTTGAGGATGCTGGTATTACATCTGGAAAAATCGGTATCATCAATGTAAATGCAGCTACTGATTCCTGCGTAAACCGTGAGGAAGGCTTCCGCGCAGCATTTGACGGAACAGACTTCGAGATCATGGAAACCCAGTACGGCGAAGGTGATGCAGCAAAATCCCAGAGTATCGCAGAGAACTACATTACACAGGGCGTTGTTGGTATCTTCGGATGCAACGAAGGATCCACAACTGGTGCTGGAAATGCTATCAAAGCAGCTGGAAACTCTGACATCATCGGTGTTGGTTTTGATAAATCCGACGCTATCCTGAACCTGATCGACGACGGATATCTTCTTTGCACAATGGCTCAGAACCCGGACGTTATGGGATCTGAAGGCGTAAAAGCAGCTATAAGAGCTATCAACGGCGAGGAAGGTTGGCGGTGGAAATCTTTACATCCTTTTTCAGTGTACAAAGGACCGTCTGATCATCCGCATTGCCGACGATGGGGTGGGAATGGACGAGATGACCTTGGCGAAGCTGAACCAGAAACTGGGCAAGTCAACTAAGGCTTTTCACGACAACGAAGAAAAACAGGGCGGAATCGCTCTGGTGAATGTAAATAACAGAATTCATCTGATCTTTGGGGATGAATATGGCATGCATGTCTATTCTGTGCCAGGCGAGGGAACAGATGTGGAGATCACCATCCCTATGCTGACCGATGACAGACAGGTGAAAAACAGGAGTGTGCTGGCATGAGAAATGAAGTTCTCAGAATGGAGCGTGTGACGTATAAAGAGGATGAGGTTGTGAAACTGGAGGACTTCAACCTTCAGATTTTTCAGGGGGAGATCATGGGATTTCTGCCTGTTAACAGTCATGGAAAAACAGCTCTTCTGAAGCTTCTGGAACGGAACCTTCCCCTTTATGACGGCTATATTTATTACGGCGGGGAAAAGGTAAATACTTGGAAAGAGCATTATAAGGCATCAAACCGGATCAGCATTATCCAGGAGAAAAGTTCTTTGGCAGGGAATCTGAATATTGCAGATAATATTTTTGTCCTGCGCCCGGGCTTTCGCCAGTGGGTGATCCGCACAAAGATCCTGAACCGGCAGATGGAGCCTTTTTTCGAAGATATCGGAATGGATATTCCCCTTAATAAAGATGTGGAGAAGCTTTCTACTTTTGAGCGGATCATTGTAGAACTGCTCCGGGCCGTGATCATGGGATATCATCTGATCGTGCTGGATGAAGTTGGAGCCCTTGTCAGTGATGATGAACTGAAAAAGCTTCATGGAATTATTCGTCATTATGTGAAAAAAGGGTTTTCTTTTCTTTATATTTGTTCTCATCTGGAGGAGATTTCCAGTATCTGCGACAGATGTGCGCTGTTTACAAATGGAAGGATCCAGAAGATCCTGGAAAGAGCGGAACTGTTCAATGATCCGCCAGTGACTTACATGACGGAATATAATGACATGGTCCGTTATCATACGGAAAAAAGGGAAGGGCAGCAGGCTGCGCCGGTTGTGTTTCAGTGGAAGGGCTACGGAGAGGATGCTGCCTGCAATTTTTCTTTTGATGTGCATAGGGGAGAATGCCTGGCAGTACAGATCATGGATGCCGGCGGAATGGAGGAGCTGCGTGGGATTTTGTCCGGAGATATTTTACCGGAAAGCGGAGAAATCCTGCTGAATGGGAAGCGGACAGAGATCCCGGGAAATGGCAGGATTGCGGTGATCCAGGAACGTACTACGAAAACCATGATCTTTCCGGAACTGGATTATATGAATAATCTCTGCATTGGTCTGGCGGAGAAAGTGCCTTCGATCTGGCATAACAAGCGTCTTCGGAAAAGTATTCGAAATGAGTACAGTCCCATATTAGGGACAGAGGTTTTTGACATGCCGGTGGAGGAGTTAAGCGAAAAGCAGAAGTATCAGCTGGTGTATACAAGAGTACTTTTGCAGAAACCGGAGATCCTGTTTTGCATTCAGCCTTTCCGGGGAGCGGATCTGGCTCACCGGATGTTTATCTGGAGTATGTTGGAGAAGTTTCTGGATAAGGGGATTTCGGTGGTGATTCTGTCCTTGAATCTGTCAGATTCCCTGGCCATGGCGGACCGCCTGTTAATTCTTGGCGAGAACGGGGAAAAGCGGGAAATTGCAAGAGAAAATTTCCATAAGATCACGTCGCCGGTGCCCTGGCTGCATATGTATCCGTCGGCGAGAAAGTAAGAGGTTAAATTAAATCCTAATGATTAGGTTTGTATTTTAAGTGGTTAAAACAAGAATCCCATAGCAACAGAAATTAAATTGCTATGGGATTCTTGATACTTAATTATGGGTTTCAAAATTTATGATTGAGAAATATGAGATCATACTTTATCAGTCAATCTTCAAAATCAGTTCCAGCACACGTCTAGCACAGTGCTCTAATTCCGGACGGCCAAGCTGTCCCATTTCCATGGCCTTTTTCACGCGCTCTGGGAAACCGGTTCCCATTTTTACGTCATTTCCGGCCTTGATTTCTTTGTAATGCTCTGCTCTTGTCCACCAGTCTGTGGTAACCATACCCTTGAAGCCCCACTCGTCGCGGAGAACATCTTCCAGAAGTTCGCGGTTTTCAGAAGCGCGGTGTCCGTTGATGGCATTGTAGGAGGACATGATGGTCCATGGCTGAGCCTCTTTTACAATGATCTCGAAACCTTTCAGATAGATCTCGCGAAGTGCACGCTCGGAAACACGGGAATCGCTGTGCTTTCTGTTGGTCTCTTTGTTATTTGCTGCAAAATGCTTTACAGAAGCTGCAATGTGCTGGGACTGGATACCTTTTACCATAGCTGCGCCCATTTTTCCAGCGATCAGCGGATCCTCGGAATAGTACTCGAAGTTTCTTCCGCAAAGTGGGTTTCTGTGGATATTCACTGCAGGGGTAAGCCATACTGCAAGGTTGTTCTCCTTCACTTCCTCAGCGCCTGCCTGTCCAACCTGCTGAACAAGTGCTGGGTTCCAGGTGCATGCAAGAAGGGTTGCGCAAGGCCATGCAGTTGTGTTCATGCTGCATTCTCCGCTGATACGAAGTCCGGCAGGACCGTCTGCTGTCATAATGGAAGGAACGCCGTAGTCCGGAAGATTTCCAAAGCCGAAGGTATTGGAAACACCTACATTTGGCTGTCCTCCAAGGAGATGAAGCAGGTCGTCGTCGCTTAACTGTGCCATGAAATCGTCCAGGGAAAGCTTGCCTTCTGCTACATCAATGAACTGCTTTTTGCCATAATTATCAAAAAGAGCACCACGTGCGCAGCTGCGGACAGCAGGGGTAAGACCTTCCTCAGTGCCTGGCTCCATTTTCTCAAATACGCATTCGTTCATGTCGTTGCATGCAGACTGTGGAAGCTCCTCGAAGCTGCCGTCAGAGAGCATACGCTCTTTCAGGCTGGTTGGAACAAGGTGTGCGGTGAGCTGCTTTGTGATCACATTTGCAGTCAGTTCCATTGTCTGGATGCCTTCTTCTGTGTCACGTACAGAAGTTCCAATGTAGAATTTATAAGTACCTTTTTCCAGGATGTATGCAGATTTCTGGATCTTTCCAAGGTCATCATAGGAAGCCATGTCAGCTTTTGCAAAGGAAAGGCGGATCTGCTGTGTTTCGCCTGGCTGAAGAAGACGGGTTTTTGCAAAAGCGGCAAGCTGGCGGGCTGGTTTTTTCAGAAGTCCCTGTGGTGCTTCGAAATAAATCTGGACAACTTCCTTTCCTGCAAAATCGCCAGTGTTTGTTACCTGAACCTCAGCGAAAATCTGATCCTCTGTTTCCCACATAGCGGTGGTATCCAGATCAAAGGTGGTGTAGGAAAGTCCGTATCCAAATGGATAGATAACCTTCTCCTGCGCGCCTGGAAGGGTTTCAAAATAGCGGTAGCCTACATAAATGTCCTCGGTGTAGTTTACATAATCAAAGGACTCATGGAAGTTAGCTGTGGAAGGATAATCGTTTACATCTGCTGCAAAAGTGTCTGCCAGCTTACCAGATGGATTTCCTTTGCCGGTGAGAAGCTCGGCCATGGCAAGTCCGCCTTCCATGCCGCCCTGCCATCCAAGAAGAGCGGAGGAAATCTGGTCGTCATTTTTGACCCAGGAAAGGTCGATGATTCCGCCGATATTGAGAACTACCACGATATCATCGAAGCGCTCTTTTACCATGGAAAGCATTGCTTTTTCACGGGCTGTGAGATAGAAGTCACCATCTGGGAAAACTTCGCCGGAAACCTTTGGCATGGTGGTTTCAGTATCCCATGGATTAAATTCGTTGGTACACTCAATGCTGGAACGGTCCCAGCCCTCGCCGGAGAAACGGCTGATCACAACAACTGCAACGTCCGCAAATGCTTTTGCGCCGTCAGCAAGCTCCGGAGAAAGCTCTGGCTCTACTGTCATTCCTGGTGCGGCGCCTTTTTCATACTGATGCTGGATATCGGTGCGGTAGAATGCGGATAATGGCTCATAGATCTGAACGGCGCCTTCCTGCATTTTCAGCCCGTCGTAAAGGTTGTGCACATAGGAAACCATAACGTCACCGCTTCCGCCGCCGCCTTTTACATAGTCGAAGCTGCCTTTGCCGAAAAGAGCAATGCGTGTGCCCTCAGCAAGAGGAAGCATATTTTTCTCATTTTTTAAAAGAACCATACCTTCTTTGGCTGCTTCTTTGGAAAGAAGGATATGTTCTTTGCTTGCAGTAACACGGCCGCTTTCCTTAAGAGGAAGGTTTGGCTGGAATTTAACTCTGGTCCATTTGTTCATTGGAATGTGTCCTCCTGTGAATATTTTTATGTGAAAGTTTTAATTGTTCTCGTTAGATTCATTGTACGGGAAAAGAGGGGAATGTGCTAGAGGGTTTATTGCTTCTTTTATGGGGCTTTCTTGATATTTAAGATAAAATAATATATAGTAATATTATAAATAAGTGGTGGATTTTGATTTATGAGGTGAAAATATGAAAGCGGAATATGAAAATGTCCTGGACGATCATATTGGAAAAATTCATTTTACATACGTAAATACCTGGAATCAGCTGCTTCCAGCGCACTGGCATGAGCACCTGGAAATCATTTATGTGCTTGAAGGCGGGATTACAGCGTCTATCAATGATGTGAGTTATGAGTTGAAAAAAGGAGATATTTTCCTGGTAAATTCTAATGATATTCATTATACCTATACACATGAGGACGCAAAGTACTATCTTTTGCAAATACCGCCGGTTCATTTGGAAAGAATTTCAACCAGGTGGAAAGGACTAAAATTTCAGGAACTTATGACTGGGGAAGAAAAGTATCTGAATTGTCAGTTGGGCGAAATTTTCCAGGAGATCGCCAGCTTATATGAGGAGAAAAAAGAAGGTTACCACCTTCTAGTGCTTTCCGCAGTTTACCGCCTGCTCTACCTTCTCTCCACAGAAGGAATCCGGGAGGAGGAAAACACAGAAACCGCTCATGGCACTGTGCGAGACCTGGAACGGATGAAGCTGTGCATGGAATTTGTCCGGGAACACTATGGGGAAAGCATTTCCCTTGCTGACGCCGCTGGGCTTTTGTCCATTACACCCGAGCACTTCTGCCGCCTTTTCCGCAAATACACCGGTCAGACTTTCCTTGCTTATGTAAACCAGATCCGCATGGAGCATTTTCACACAGATCTTTTGGAAACTGACGAAAACATAACTTTTCTTCTGGACAAAAACGGGATTACCAATTACAAAGGTTTTCTGCGAAAATTCAAGGAAACTTATGGCGAACCGCCGAAGGAAGTGAGGAGAAGTCTAAGAATAGGGAAAAATCACCTTTAGGAAGTTGCCAAGGTCGCGTGCAAGCACTAACTTTGGCTTGTTGCTCGCGCAAATAAAAAGCAGGACAGACCAAGAAATTTCAATGGTCTGTCCTGCTTGAAAAGCAATTATTATGTTATAACTGCGCCTTATTTTTCACCAGCATCTCATGGATAATATTCTGGGTATAAGCTCCAAGATGCTTCTTATCCTCCTTCTCCAGCTGGTCTACATAGATTGGCTTGCCGTATTCCAGGATGACGTGAGTCTTTTTCATCTTGGGAAAATGGGCTTCCCAGATGTCGGCGGAACCGCTGATGGCCATTGGGATAATGGGACAGCCGGTCTTTGTGGCAATTTTAAAGCTGCCTTCATGGAAAGGAAGCATGTCCAGTTCATCTTCATTCTTATTGCGGGTCCCTTCCGGGAAAATGCAGATGGAAATACCGGACTTTACCTTTTCAATGGCGGTGAGGATGGTTTTCAGTCCCTGCTTCAGATCCTTGCGGTCCAGGAACAGGCAGTGGAGACGCTTCATCCAGGTGGAAAGAAGAGGAACTTTTTCCATCTCTTTCTTAGCTATGTAACCGGTGCGGATTGGACATCGGGGATAAGTGATGGGAACATCGAAGAAGCTTCGGTGATTTCCGATGTAAAGAACCGGCACATCAGTTGGTACATTCTCTTCTCCAATAACCGTCAGCTTCACACCTGCCACCCACAGGATGAACCGGAAAACGGCCTGGACGATCCGAAGAGAGCTGATCTCTTTTGCCATAGGATTGAATTTGCCGATGATCCACTCCACAAAGAGAATGGGAATGGATAAAATCAGGAATCCAACCACTACGATCACGCATAAAATAAAACGAATCATATGATTTTCCTTTCTGTTACATAATTGCTGCTGGTCTGATCGCGAACTGCAGCATAGAATCTACATCTATTATATGAAATTTCAAAAATTCTTGCAATAAATCTTTTTTATTCCTCATAGAATAAAATTAAATGGAGATTGCTGTTCACCGTGTTTACAAAACAGGCTCCAGAGCGCTGGAAAACAGATGAACAGTGACAAGATATCTGAGGTGGCTGGATGAAAAAAACAAAAGCAGTTCTTCTGGGGATGATTCTCTGGTCCATGTTTTTGCTATGTGGATGCCGTTTTATCCGGATCGAGGAGGAGCCGCGGAAGCCCCTGGAATATTCCATTGTAAAAAATGAAGATCTGCCGGCGGAACTGGCTGCTTTGATACAGGAGAAAAAGGCGAATGAATTTCAGCTGACCTACCAAAGTGAAAAAGACCTGTTCCTCATAAAAGGATATGGGCAGCAGATGAGCGGCGGCTACAGCATATCCGTGGAAGAACTGGGGGCAACATCACAGGCGGTCTTTTTCCGGACACAGCTGATCGGGCCGTCAGATGGGAAAGCGGTGCTTAGTCCTCCGTCTTATCCGTATATTGTGGTGAAGATGGAGTATCGGAAGGAACCAATTATATTCGAGTAAAAAAGAGAACAAAGACAATGTAAACTTTACTGTTTGCTGAGTTTTGACAGCAAAAATATTTTGCAGGAAGTTTTGGGCGGCAGTAAATATAAGGTTTTATAGCAGTTAGCCGAAATATGATATAGCAGATAGTCAAGAAGGAGTGGAAAATCGTGGAATTAAGAAAAGAAAGTGTGCAGATGCTTCACGTAAAAAGCCGTGCAACCAGTCAGGTAACCTTTGATACAGATTATAATGTCCCGGATGCAAAACCGGATATGGGCAGGCTGATCCAGAGCAAGGGCGACGTTTCCATGGATGAAGTGCGTCTTAGCGATGGCAAAGCCTTTATCAATGGAAATCTGAATGTGGATATTCTCTATGTGGGGGAAGAAGACCAGAAAGTGAGCAGTTTGGGGGCAAAACTGCCTTTTGATGAGACTTTGAACCTGGAAGGGATCGCCAGCGGGGACAAAATGTGCCTGAAGTGGGAGATTGAGGATCTCAGTGTGCACATGATCCATTCCCGAAAACTGAACATAAAAGCGATCGTCACCTTCTATGCAGTGGTAGATGAGATGGCAGGAGTCCAGCTTCCGGTGGAAATCAGCGAGGAAGAAATTTCAGTAAAAAGGAAGAAAGTCCGGTTAATGAGTCTTATGGTACATAAAAAGGACACTATGCGGATTAAGGATGAAGTGACTTTGGTGTCCAATAAACCGAATATTGAACAGCTTCTGTGGTACACCATTGATGTCCGCGGTATGGATCTGCGGCCGGAGGACAATGTGGTGAAAGCAAGAGGAGAACTTTCTGTTTTTGTCCTTTATGCAGGGGAAGATGAGGAAAATCCACTTCAGTGGGCAGAGTATGTCCTGCCGTTTAACACGGAGGTAGAATGTACTGGCTGCACAGGGGAGATGATCCCTAATATCGGCTTTTCTGTTATGCACCAGAGTATTGAGGTGAAACCGGATTCCGACGGGGAAGAGCGGGTGATGAGTGTAGATGTGGTTCTGGAGCTGGATATGAAGCTTTACCGGGAGGAAGAGCATGACCTGATCCTGGATGTGTATTCCCCGTTAAAGGAATGTATTCCACAGGGAAAAGAGATGTGTCTGGAAAGCCTTCTGGTGCGTAATGATTCCAAGTGCCGGGTAGCGGACCGCATTGAGCTGAAAGAAAGCCAGGGGAAAATTTTGCAGATCTGCCACAGCCAGGGACGTGTAAAGGTTGAAAAAACAAAAATCGTGGAAAATGGAATCCAGGCTGATGGAATTGTATTTATGAAGATTCTTTATATTACGGGCAATGATGATATGCCGTTTTATTCTGTTGATGGGATGATCCCTTTTTCCCATATAATAGAAGCAAATGGAATTAACGAGGACAGTGTCTTTTTCCTGCAGGCGGATCTGGAGCAGTTGTCTACGTCCATGATCGACAGCAATGAAATTGAGGTAAAAGCTGTGATCAGCCTGAATGTGCTGGTGCTTCAGTGCGAAAAACAGGTGATCATCAGCAAAGTGGAGGAGCAGCCCCTTGACATGCAGAAAATCCAGGCTATGCCGGGAATTACAGTGTATGTGGTGAAAAATGGGGATACCATGTGGGACATTGCGAAACGATTTTATACTACGGTGGAGGAAATCTGCGGGCTGAATGAACTGGAGAACGATCGTGTTGCACCGGGAATGCCGCTGCTGCTGGTGAAGAAGGTGAAAGGGTAAATAGAATGAGAAATTTCCTCGAATAAATGTATTGAAAAAAATACAAAAATATTTTACAATAAAAGCATTGATAAAATTGTATACAAAGTACAAAAGGAACTGCTGCTTATAGGTGATGATCTGACTGGTGTTTCTTGAGTGGCAGTTACAAGCGGAGGAAATTATGCGTTTACGTGCACTTGCAAAAATAAATCTGGGACTTGATGTGGTGGGGAAACGTGATGACGGATACCATGAAGTCCGCATGATCATGCAGACCATACAGATGTATGACGTGCTTGAAATCGAGAAAAAAGAGGAACCGGGAATTACCCTTACTACCAACATTCCTTATGTTCCTACAGATGAGCGGAATCTTGTATATAAAGCTGCCAAGATGCTGATGGATGAGTTCCAGGTAAAAGAGGGACTTACTATGAATCTGGAGAAATTTATTCCGGTAGCAGCTGGCATGGCTGGGGGAAGTTCTGACGCTGCAGCAGCTTTTGTGGGAGTGAATCGGCTGTTTGGACTGGGACTTTCTGAGGAAGAGCTGATGAAGCGTGCTGTGAAGGTTGGAGCGGATGTTCCTTATTGTGTGATGCGCGGGACTGCTCTGGCAGAGGGAATTGGTGAGAAGCTGACCAGACTTCCAAAAGTACCCCATTGCTATGTTCTGGTGGGAAAACCGGGAGTAAATGTTTCCACCAAGACCGCTTACGAAAATCTGAAGCTGGATGATCCAGCAGTGGTCCATCCGGACATTGATGGTATGGTGACGGCTGTTCAGAATGGGGATCTTGACGGAATGATCTCCAGGATGGGAAATGTATTTGAACCGGGAATCATCAGCAAATATCCAGTGATCCAGGAGATTAAAGACCTGATGGAGAGCAATGGAGCGCGTAAGGCCATGATGAGTGGAAGCGGTCCAACTGTGTTCGGGATTTTTGACAGCAAGGAGAAAATGGAGCAGGCAGCAGCTGTTCTCCGGGAGAGCAGGCTGGCGAAGACTGTTTTTGCAACGGATGTTTTTTAGGCACGAAAATATTTTGCGGCATGTTTTCTGCGAACGGCACTATTTTTGTTGCTGGCTGTAGAGGGAACAGCAATATTTTAGGAGGGAAATACAAATGACAAGTGATTTCACAGTGCATATGGATGAGTATCTTCCGCTTAGGGAGGTTGTTTTTAATACATTGCGTCAGGCGATTCTGAAGGGAGAATTGAAGCCAGGCGAAAGACTGATGGAGATTGCTCTTGCGGAGAAGCTTGGGGTGAGCAGGACTCCCATCCGTGAGGCTATGCGGAAGCTGGAACTGGAAGGTCTGGTTGTGATGATTCCAAGACGTGGGGCCCAGGTTGCAAATATTACAGAGAAGGACCTGAATGACGTTCTGGAGGTAAGGATCACTCTGGAAAATATGGCCATTGAGAAGGCTTGTGCCAATATGACAGATGCGGATATCAGGAAACTGGAACAGGCAGCAGAGGATTTCCAGACCAGCACTGCGGAAGGTGATCTGGTAAAGATGGCTGAGGCAGATGTGAATTTCCACGAGGTAATTTATGAGGCTGCGGATAATAAGAGACTGATGCAGGTGCTGAACAATCTTCGGGAACAGATTTACAGGTACCGTGTAGAGTATCTGAAAGAGGACGAGTCCAGAAACCGCCTGGTGAATGAGCATGAGGAGATTACCCAGTCCATTAAAGCCAGAGATGTGAAAAGGGCGCAGGAGCTGTCCTTTGAGCATCTGGAGAATCAGAGGATGGGAATTATTCAGGCGATTCGGGCGGAAGAGTAGAGAGTGTGGATTCCCGGGAGGGGGCGGCGCGGGTACACCCTGCACGCGCCACCCCGGCGCACCGGAAAGTTGAGAAAAAGAAGGTGGAGAAGAGGAACGGCGGCTGTGCCAGCGCCTGAAATTGAATTGGGAAAATAAAAAGAATATAATTGTTTTATTGGGAGATACTGGGAGAGATGACCAGTGTCTTTTTTTATTGCCTGAAAAACGGAAAGAGGAGTAATGTTGGAGAAAAATGATAATATTGTTATAATTTCAAAGGATATTCGAGTAAATGAGCGTTATGTAAGAGAGCGCCTGGCGGATTGTGGGGATATTCAGATCCGGAGGATGAGGCTGGGAGATGAGAGGAAGGTTGACTGCCTGATGGTTTATATTGAGGTGGCGACTTCCAATATGATGCTGGAGGATTCGGCCATTGGAAAGATGGTGGGACATTTCTGGGAGATTTCGCCGGGGGAGATCCAGGAGTTTGTGGAGTATAACAGCCTGGGAATTGCGGATGTAAAGAAGCTGACTGATATGGAGCAGGTGTTCGCAGGGCTGCTTGCCGGAAATGCGGTTTTCTTTATGGACGGATTTGACCAGGCCATGAAAATTTCCAGTGCCGGTTATCCAAGCATGGGTGTAACAGAAGTGGAGATGGAGAAGGTTCTGCGAGGTTCCAGGGAAGGCTTCTCTGATTCTGTGAAAATAAATTCCGCGTTGATCCGAAAGCGGCTTCGGGATACCAGATTAAAGGTAGTGGAATTTTATATTGGGGAGAGATCACATACACTGGTCCAGATGGTATACATGGAAGATCTGGTGCAGGAGGAATTTCTGGAGCAGGTGAAAGAGCGGCTTGGAGAGTTTCGAATTGATGGAATCCTGGACAGTGGAATGCTGGAACAGCTGACGGAGGATTCCTGGTTTTCTCCTTTTCCGCAGTATCAGACTACGGAAAGACCGGATCGTGCAGCACAGGAAATTTTAAATGGAAAAGCAGTGCTTCTCTGTGACAATTCTCCGTCAGCGCTTATTTTGCCAGGTGTTTTTCATAGCTTTATGGAAAGCAGCGAGGACTGGTATAACCGATTTGAAATGGCATCATTTCTTCGAATACTGCGCTATGTGGCACTGACAGCTGCTACGTTGCTGCCGGGACTTTATCTTGCAGTGATCCGGTTTCACACGCAGATTCTTCCTACGAATATGCTTCTGTCCTTTGCCCAGGCAAGAGAAGGCGTGCCATTTTCCAGCATTGCGGAGCTTGTTCTGCTGGAGTTATCCTTTGAACTGATTCGGGAGGCTGGTGTACGGATTCCGGGAGCGCTGGGAAATGCCATGGGAATTGTGGGAGGACTTATCGTGGGATCTGCTGCTGTGGAAGCGAATCTTGTAAGCCCGATCGTGGTCATGGTTGTGGCGATCACGGCGCTTGGTTCTCTTGCAATCCCAAATGAAGAATTTGCCTCGGCATTTCGGATGCTTAAATATTTCTTTTTGTTTTTGGGAGGATATCTGGGGATTTTTGGAATTGTGACCGGAGTATATCTGACAGTATCACATCTGGCAGGACTTCTCAGCTTTGGAGTCCCATACCTGACGCCCTTTGTCAAACAAAGTACGGATAATGGGACTGGAAGCAAAATTGTGAGAGTGCCATTTAAAAAGAGATGGAGGCGCCCTTCATATGCCAGACAAAATGAGCGAGTGAGACTGCAAAAATCCGCAATAAGAACAGGAAGGAAAGGTAACCGAAGTAAATGAAATTTGCAGAAAATAATCGAATCTCCCAGCGGCAGCTCTACAGGCAGATCGTGATTGCGTTTATTGCACCATTAATATTGTGCCTTTTTGGAAACAGAAAAACTCTGGGACTTGGCGGGCTGGCAGGGACTGCAGCAGCCCTTGCAGCAGTGCTGTTTTATGTGATTTTCCTCGTCCGTCTTCGTTATGCTTTTGCCAGACCCTGCAAAACAGCCGGTGTGGTGTGGGGACGGCTGACCGCGTTGTTTTTTCTTATATACTGTATTCTTGGAGCCGCATTTCTTTTGAACCTTCTGGGAGAAATTGTTGCAGTCAGTCTGGGAACAGGTATAGGAAAAAAAAGGCTTTGTCTGCTCACATTGCTGGTTTGCAGTCTGGGTACGCACAGGGGGATTCAGAGACGAGGCAGAATGGGAGAAGTGTCAGGCGGCGTGGTACTTGCAGCAGTTATGCTTATGTTATTCCTGGCTGTGGGACAGGGAAAATGGGAGTATTTTCAGGAAATGGTATGGAATTCCTCTTTTTCAGGAAGAAAAATCCTGGAGAGTGGATATGATGTGATATGCGCATTTTCCGGATTGGGGCTGCTTCCCTTTGCACTGGAATGTGTAGGAAACAGTAAAGATACAGGAAAAACTGTAAGCTTTGCCGTTTTTACCCTGGGAATTTTGCTTATTCTGACGGAATTGCTGCTTCCTTCTGTATTCGGATGGGGGCGTCTGAAATATGAAAGCTGCCCGATTTTGCCGCTTCTGGCAGGTGCGGAGCTTCCGGGAAATGTATTGGCAAGATTTGATGTCCTCTGGATGGGATTTCTTTTATACAGCCTTTTATTTTCTATTGGAAGTTTTCTGCATTATGGTCATTTAATTGTGGAAAAAGCAGATATGGGAACTGGAAAGCTGTGGATATCCATTCTGGTTTTTGCCGGAGCCGTGTGGGAAACTGGAAGAGGGGGAATCCGGAATAGCTTTCCCCTGTATCTGAAATATATATTTGTGCCCGGAATGCTGGTGCTTCAGTTTATATTTTTTATGGCTGGAAAAAAGAAGTGGAAAAAGAAGCTTGCTGCAGCGTGTGTTAGTGCATTGTTTCTGTTAGCCGGCTGTGGCGGTGTGGAACCGGAGAAACGCATGTATCCGCTTGCACTTGGAGCTGATATTACAGAGGGGAGATATCAGCTGACTTACGGAATTCCGGATCTTCCAAAATCTACAGGACAGGAAAAAGACGGGGAAGATCAGGGCAATGCTGCACCGTCGATTCAGGGAGAAACCTTCCGTGAGATTGAAAATATATACAGTCGGACACAGGAAAAATATCTGGATATGGGACATCTGGAAATTCTGGTTCTTGGCGAGAATCTGTTGGATGGAGGGCGTTGGGAGCAGGTTCTTGAGTATTTGAAGCAGGAGCCGACTATAGGTGAAAATGTTTATGTGTTTCGCTGCGATGCGGCATCTGAAGCGGTAGCCTGGGTAAGCCCTCAGGACGTTTCTCTGGGGGAGTATCTTCTTGGGCTTCTGGAAAATAATCCAAATGGAAGTCCGGGACAGGCAGTAACTCTTCGTGAGGTTTATCATGAGTTTTATGAACGTGGTGCTTTGCCTGAACTGCCGAAACTGGAAATTTATGGAAAGGAACTGGAGGTGAAATTTTAGCCGCATCAAGTAAGGACCAGGGCGTGTTTGAAACAGACTCTAGAGCGGCTGTGAAAAGCAATAAGCAACCAGTGGGGATGAATGTGATTATTCCGGGCCGGGACAGGGAATACTTTTGTTAAGAAAAATATGGGAGGCACTTTTATGTTTTGTCTGAGAAAAAACAAATATCATATAGCGGCAGCACTTCTGACAGCTGTATTACTTTGCCCGGGCAGTGAAAATTTTAATAAAAATTCCAACCTTCTTGCATGGTGGGGAACCATTTATCCTCAGTTCTGTTTTATGGAAGCACCGAGTACGGAGAACGGTCAGAAAGCAGAGCCAAGATTTCATTTCTGGATTGTGGAGACACTTAACGCTTTGATGTAGTACAAGCACTTGCACCGCCGCTTCTTTGGTGTTAAAATGAAGTACAGATTGCGAATATCGCTTGACTATGAATTTGGAGATAGATGAATGAAAATAGACAGAGATGCGCCTGTTGGTGTGTTTGACTCCGGTATTGGCGGACTTACTGTGGCAAGGGAGATCATGCGGAATCTTCCAGCAGAGAAAATCGTGTATTTCGGTGATACTGCCAGGGTTCCATACGGAAGTAAATCCAAGGAAACAATTATAAGATATTCACGTCAGATTATCCGTTTCCTGAAAGAACAGCAGGTAAAGGCAATAGTGGTAGCGTGTAATACAGCCAGTGCATTTGCCCTGGATGCAGTCCGGGAAGAATTTGATATTCCTATTTTAGGGGTGATCGAAGCCGGGGCGAAGGTAGCCGCACAGGTTACGCGAAATAAGCGTGTGGGAATTATTGGTACAGAGGGTACAGTAGGAAGTGGAATTCACGCAGAGGTTTTGAAGCATATTGATCCGGAAATTACAGTAATCGGGAAGTCCTGTCCCCTATTTGTCCCTTTGGTAGAGGAAGGCTGGCTGCATGATCCGGTGACTGTGGAAATTGCTTCCAGATATCTGAGAGAGCTGCAGGAGAAGGAAATTGATACCCTGATTCTGGGCTGTACCCATTATCCTCTTCTTCGTTCCACCATTGGGCAGATTATGGGAGATAGGGTTACGCTGGTGAATCCGGCATATGAGACAGCATTGGAGCTTGGAAGGCTTCTTGAGAGAGAGGACATGAAGAGCACCGGTCAGGGGCAGTCGGATTTCCCATATCGTTTTTATGTAAGTGACCTGGCAGAGAAGTTCAAAGGATTTGCCAATTCAATCCTGCCCTTTGATGTAGAGAAAACACAGAAAATCGATATTGAGAAATATTAAAAAGAGATGGAAAAAAGAATGGAAAAAGAAGTTTTAATTCACGTAAAAGGTTTACATATGATGGACACACCAGAAGGTGATGAGCCAATCGAGATTGTGGTTCCGGGAGAGTATTATTTCCGCAATGGAAGCCATTATCTTCGTTATGAAGAAATGCTGGACGAGCAGGGAGATCCTACTGTAAATTATATCAAGATATCCTCCCGGGGAATGGAAGTCCGAAAAAAAGGACAGGTAAATACACATATGGTTTTTGAGCAGGGAAAGCGTAATATGGCATTTTATACCACCCCGTTTGGAACTCTTGAAATGGGAATTTCAGCGACGAATCTGGAATTGGAAGAAAGTGACGGGCAAATTGCCATGAAAGTGAATTATTCTCTGGATTTGAATCAGGAGCATGTGGCAGATTGCTGTCTGGATATTCAGGCGCAGGGGAAGAATACAGTTGGGTTTACTTTATAAAGTTATAATTGTTTTCGCAGCTATTGCGAAAATCAATGAATCAGATGCAGTGAGAAATTATGCCGGGAGCGGGCAGATTTCTGACTGCATTTTTGTTTGCGAAAATCAGGCACTGTGAAAGGGATGTTTTATGGCGCAAAAACGTGAGTTGTAAGGTTTTGAACGTGGGATGCTGTAGACGGCTTTGGAGTTTCATTTTATACTATAAACAGGTAAATGCCAGAGGCTGAAAAGGGGAAAATATCAGACTTTGGCGATGCTTTGTGAAGATACATCCATATCGATCAGGAGGAAAATAACCATGGAACATACATTTTGGATCTGGTATCCGGGAGATTTTGAATTATATCATGCAATGAAGCAGAATTTCAGCCGTGTAGAGCGTGGCTTTGGGTGGCCGGCATTCTGGAAGAGTGAGGGCTTCCGCAACCGTGTGGCGTTCCGCCGGACTTATGAATTGGAGCAGGAGACCAGTTTTACTGTATATTCCAATGCTATCGGTCATGTGCTGGTAAGCTGGGAAAACGGGGAAAAGAAGTATCCGTTTGGAAAAAAGATTACAGCAGGTCCGGGAAAAGTAAAGGTTTCCATTCATGCAGGATGTGTGGAGGCTTTTCCTTGCGCTTATGTGCGGGGTGAGGTAATTCATTCAGATAAAACATGGATGGCAGAGGACTATTCCCAGCCATTAATGCCGGTTGGTGTGTGTAAATATTTCACGAAACCGGAACAGAATCCTACTGTATGGGAGTATACGGAAAAAGAGTGCAAGCCGGTGAAAATCAGCGAGGTAAATGGCGGTGTGCTGGCAGAGTTTGAGACGGAGCTGACGGCGGCGGTTTATGTAAAAGAGAAACGTAGCAATTGTGTTGACAGTGCAAGTGAAGATGATGTATTAGAGGTTTTTTGCGGTGAGTCTGAGGACGAAGCTCTTGACCTTGAGCATTGCTATTATAGTTGGCAGCCGGATCCTGTAACAAACAGATGTCCTTGCTGTGCAGTCCGTTTTGCATTTATTCCGAACTGCAAAGCCGAAGATGTAGAGATTACAGCCTTCTACCAGTATGTAGATTTCCCGAAACGCGCTTCTTTTAAATGCAGTGACCAGAAGCTGAATAAGATCTGGGAGGTGGCAGAGCATACCTTCCGTCTTTGCAGCGGTATTTTTTTCCTGGATGGCGTGAAGCGTGATAAATGGATCTGGTCTGGGGATGCTTACCAGAGCTTTTTCGTAAATCAGTATCTGCTGGCAGATCCTGATATTGACCAGAGAACTCTTCTGGCACTTCGTGGAAATGATCCTATGACAAGACATATCAATACCATTATGGACTATTCCCTTTTCTGGATCCTGGGCGTGCTTTATCATTATGAGGCATATGGTGACCAGAAATTTGTCCGCCAGGTTTATCCGAAAATGTGCTCCCTTATGGAGTTCTGTGAGGAACAGCTGGATGAAAACGGATTTCTTGTAGGTCGTGAAAATGACTGGATCTACATTGACTGGGCCGACATGGATAAGACCGGTGCCCTTTGCGCAGAGCAGATGCTGTTTGCAGCATGCTGGCAGACCATGGCGAAAGTCAGTGCGGCTCTTGGAGAAGAAAATCCGGAATATATGGAGAAATATGAGAAACTGATTGGGCAGATCCGTAAATTCTACTGGGACCAGGAGAAAGGCGCATTTATTGATTCCTTTGAATCCGGTAAGAGAAATGTGACCCGTCATGCCAATATTTTCGCAATCCTTTTTCACATTGCAACACAAGAAGAGCAGGAGAAAATTCTGGCAAATGTAATTAAGAATGATGAAATTCCGGCAATTACAACTCCGTATTTCAATTTCTTCGAGCTGGATATGCTTTGCCAGACAGGGGAACTGGAACTGGTATTTAATAAGATCCGTGATTACTGGGGCGGAATGCTGGATCGCGGCGCAGTAACATTTTGGGAAGAGTTTGACCCGGATGCACCAGCAGAAACCCAGTACGACATGTACGGTGACCGCTTTGGAAAGAGCCTCTGCCATGCCTGGGCTGCCAGCCCGATCTATTTCCTTGCAAAGTATTTTATGGGGCTGAAATTTACCGGAGTCGGCGGAAAAGAATTTGTGGTAGAGCCACATACAGAGTTTTTCGACAGCTTTGATTGTACATTGCCTGTTGCAGAAGGAAAAGTTCATATTGTGTGGGATGGAAAAGAGCTGATGGTGGAGACGGATGCGGAAGCTGCGTGCTGAAAAGTGCAGGGGCTTGAAATACGCGTGCAATATGGGATGGATAATATAGGTTAAAGTAGTTTAAGGTAAGAAAAGCATTGTTATGTGGGCTAAAGGTTCCGTGACAGTGCTTTTTGCTTAATATGTCTGGGATTAGGTAAAAGTCAGTTTAGAACAATAAATTAGTCATAATCGAATAACCTGCCAGAAAAATCATATGCTATGATTTTTGCAGTGAATGCAATATTTTTTTAAGTAGAAGTATTGCAGCTGTATAAAAGGAGGAAAGCCAATATGAAAAAAAGAATGATCGCGCTGATGTTGATGGGGGTTATGGTAATTGGTGGAGGTGTGAAAGCACAGGCAGGAAGAATTGTGAAACCTATCGATGAGCAGTTGTCAGAAAGAGAGGTAATTACCACACCGCAGGAGAGAAAAATTAAACTGGGAGAAGATGGAAAACCTCGTGTTATAATAACTTCTGATCTGGAAGTTGATGATATGAATTCCTTTATCCATCAGAGTCTGTTTTTTAATGAGATTGACCTGGCTGGAGTCGTTGTGTCTGGTTCTTTTTGTCATTTCACCGGAGACGGGGAGCATACGCAGGGAGAAGTAAATGATCATATTCAGAACCAGGAAGAGGGTGCCCTGGACATGACAGAATTGCGTGCTCAGCCCCTGGACTGGCTTTCCAATCTCTGGAATAATGAGTATGCAGAAGCTTATGAATATCTTTCCCAGAATGCAGAAGGCTATCCTACACCAGATTATCTGACAAGCATTACCAAAATCGGAAATGTGCAGTTTGAAGGTGATGTGCGTGAAGATACAGACGGTTCCAATTTAATTAAAGAGGCAATCCTGGACGACGATGAAAGAAGTCTTTACATTCTTTCCTGGGGCGGATTTAATACTGTAGCAAGAGCACTGATTTCCATTTATGATGAATATTCTGGAACAGATCAGTGGGATGAGATTTATCAGAAAGTGTGTGATAAAGTACTGATAAGCGGAAACGGACAGGACTTTACATTTACAGACTACATTGCAGATAAGTATCCTGATCTTGTAATGGCAGGAGCAAACTGTGGATATGCTGGATATTCTTCTGCAATCAATGCCCAGGCAGATGCGTTGTATACATTCCAGGCAGATTGGCTGAAAGAGAATATTAAATTTGACCATGGCTCTCTTATGGGGGCTTATAAGCTGGTTCATGACGGACAGCATCTGGAAAATGAGGAAGATAAGTATCAGTTTGGTGAAACTAATATTGTCTATGGAAAAGAATATAATGATTACGATTTCATTGCTGAGGGAGACAGTTCCAGCATTATTGGTCTGTATTCCTGTGGACTTCGTGGATTGGAAAATGGTGCTTTTGGAACTTATGGAGGCAGATATTTTTACTATACAGCAAATGGTGAGGATGCAGGATATCCGTCTACATTATCTGGCGGTGTAGTTCCAGGTCAGTATGTGAATCCGGAAACAAATAATATCGAGAAATATAACCCTTATTTGCTGGATTTCCAGCTAGAATGGGCAGCTCGTGCCGATTGGTGTGTAAATACATATGAAAACTGCAATCACGCGCCGGTAGTAGAGATGGAGAAAAAAGATTTTACAGCGGCTCCTGGAGAAAAAGTTTCCTTTGTGGCTTCTGTATCAGATCCTGATGGGGATGATTGTACAACTGTGTGGACAACAGAGCCAACTGGATGTGTATACAGTGGAAAAGATGAAACAATTTATGATTGGACACAGGATAGTGCTGAAGGTTCCTTTACTATTCCGGAAGATGCTGCTTCTGGGGACTGCTTCTGTCTCACACTGCGGGTTCAGGATAATGCAGATGCAGTGATGACAAGATATGCACAGGTTATGGTTACAGTAGCTTAATTGATTGCAAAACGGAGCGAATAATTTATCAGGCAGAAAATATTAAAGTCGTGGTATAATGTGGGTAGGTTAAATATGCACAATACCACGATTTTATTTTGTGTAGAAGAAAATCTGGTTGGGATTTTCTATTGAAAAATAATTAAGGAGTTTCGAAAAGGTGAGAGAACGAATGTCTTTGAATATCAGACTTTTTCTGGTGACAATGTGCATTGCGGTGCCTGTGATTGCGGCATTGCTTTTTACCGGGATTCGGGAAAGAACATCTGCAAAAAAAGAGAGAATAAACGAACTTCAGGCAGATGTGGAAGTGGAAATGTCCAAGATTGATACACAGCTGAAATTTCTTAGAAACAGCCTTGCCAATCTGGTGATGGATGATTCTGAATTAAAGAGTATTGCAGATGCTGATGAAGAAGATACCGATTTCTGGCTGGCAAATCAGGCTGTATTGGAAAAGATTAATAATCAGACTGCGGAACTGGATTCTGGATCTACTGTGTTTGTATATTATCCTGAAAATGGAGTGTTTTATAATTATAAAAAAGATAGTCTGGTTTCAGAATTTGTGCGGCAGCAGATTGCTGATCAGGCAGAATTATCTCCTTATAGACAATGGAGTACAATATGGTGTGATGGGAAGCCCTATCTATTTTTTATGCTGGATTATAACAATTATTATATTGGTGCATGGAGCTCCTGCGAAAACCTTGTGAAAAGCTTGCAGCAGAATGCTGACAAGACCGAGGAAGTGAGAAGTTTACAGGAAAAGTATCTGGTTTGTGATAAAAACGGACAGGTAATGGTTCCGTTCGGTGATAAGGATACCTGGCTGTCTTTCGGCAGAAATATGTACACAGATGAATTGAAAAACAGCTGGTATTACGCAGGAGCTATCAGTGAACTTTCCGATTTTTACCTGGTAAAGCAGATATCCAAAAAGACGCTGGAGAAACAGCTGCCTGCAATTGAAAGTGAAATCGCAGTTTTTGCAGCAGTTATTCTTTTGCTGTTTGTGGTATATGGCGTTTGCCTGTATCTGTGGCTTCTCACTCCCATGGCATACCTGAAGAAAAGTATGGAGATTATTCAGCAGGGAGAACTGGATTACCGGATTCCTGAACTGGATAACTGCAGTGTTGAGTTTGATGCTGTAATTCAGGAATTTAATTATCTTATGGATCATATTAAGAATCTGAAAATTCAGATGTATGAGGAACGTCTGGCTGGAAAAGAAACGGAGCTTCAATATCTGAGCAGGCAGATTCAGCCCCATTTTATTTTAAACACTTTAAATACCATATATAATTACAGTGAAAGTGATGTGAAAACAACAAAACAGTTGATTCGGCTTACTTCTGGATATTACCGCTATGTTGTAAATGTAAATTCCAGATATGTGCAGCTTGGACAGGAACTGGAACATATTCAGGATTATATGAGACTGCAGAAGATGAGGTATCCTAATGCATTTAATTATAAAGTGACTTGTGAGGAGGCAATTAAGATTGTTCCGATTCCTCCGTTTATTATAGAAAGCTTTGTGGGAAATGCAATTAAGCATGGGCTGAAACCTGGGAAAATGACAGAAATACAGGTGAATGTGAGAAAACTGGAAGAGTTTAGGATTCAGATACAGGTGAAAGACAATGGTACAGGTTTTTCAGATGACAGTCTGGATGCAGTGAAGGAATTTTTGGAAAAGGGAACTGTTTCAGAAGAACTTGGAGTAGGAATCTGCAATTCTGTAGCAAGGTTGAGGCTGATTTACGGAGATAAATGTGAAATCCGTATTTATAATCGGGAGCCATCTGGTGCAGTGATTGATATTACATTAAATCTGCAAAAAACAGAAGCTGTGTAAAGGTAAAAAATAGAGGAAAGGTGGAGCGAAAAGCATGGAAATAGAAATAAACGCCTTGTTGGTAGATGATGAAGAACAATGTGTAAAAACACTACAGGAAAGTATTGATTGGGAAGCTCTTGGAATAGCAAATACTTTTGGCGCATATAATGCGGTACAAGCCCGTGAAATCATGGAAAACAAATCCATTTCTCTGATTCTTTGTGATATAGAAATGCCGGGAGAAAGTGGACTGGAATTTATTTCCAGCGTAAGAGAAAAGGCGGATCTTAATGATGAAAATATAGAATGCATCATTCTTACCTGTTATCCGGATTACAAATTTATGCGAAAAGCGATGCAGATCAGGTGCAGTGATTATCTGATCAAACCGCTGGACACAGAAGAGATGACAGAGGTTTTAAAAAAAGCTATTGAAAAGATAAAAAAGAAATTTCAGAAGGATGAAAAAGAGAAAGCTTTTTTTCAGGATGAGACGAAGGCAACATTGTCAGATGGACAGCAAAACATTATTGAACAGAAGGTAATTCCATATATAAGGGAGCATTTTTCAGAACCACTGACGGTAACGGAAATTGCAGCAGATGCTGCTTTGAATCCGCAGTATATGATGCGTTTATTTAAGAAAAGAACTGGGCTTTCAGTGCTTGAGTTTGTAACCAACTGCCGTATGGAGATGGCAAAGGAGCTGCTGAAAAATACAGACTGGAATAATGAAATTGTTTCCGATAAGCTGGGATATGCAAGTTCTGGTTATTTTATCAAATTATTTAAAAAGACTTTTGGCATGACACCGCGTGAGTTTAGAAAGGCTTCAGGCATATGAGAATCAGAAAAATCCTAGCTATATCAGTGATAGTTTTGTTAGGCGGAATAATTTTGTGGGGATGTAGGAACAGAGAAAATGGTTCCTCACAGGAAAATAGTCTGGACGAAGAAATTTGTGAGATTGCAATTGAAAATATGACTCTTGGAGCAGCGTATCCGGATACAGAGGAAGTGGAAAAAATGATCAATGAGATTACAGTTCCTGCCATCTCCTGTAAAGTGAAGATTGTAAACTGCTATATTGGAGATCATGCTAATATGCTGAAAAAGTCCAGAATGGGAATTCAACAGTTGGATTTAGTGAATACAGGAACGACTACTTCCCTGTCAGAGCTGGCTTCAGAGGGTGCACTGTTGGAACTGAATGATCTGTTAGAGAATTATGGACAGGATTTAGAAAAAAAAGAGGGAAATCTGTTAGATGTTACATCAATCAATGGGAAAATATACGCAGTATGCGCAAATTTGAATCCGGGAAGAGCTTCAGGGATTGGCTATAACAACGATATTGCAAAGAAATATGATATTCAGGTTTCAGATCAGCTTACTTTGGATGATCTTACAGAGATTGGAAGACAACTAAAAGAGAAAAATACCGGGATATATCTTACCTCATTTGGTAATTCGGGAAATGTGGAATCCTCTGCATTTACATCTTTGTTTGATGTAGAAGATTTTGGTGGAGATATGAATTATGGTGTTATTTTTCATCCTTTGGATAGTACAGAAATTGTAAATGCTTATGCTTCTGAGGAGTATCGTGATTTTTGCAGAACAGTGAAATTGTGGAGAGATGAAGGCTATATACCGAAAGATTCTTTATACAGCGGTGTTGATGCTCAGTCAATGTTTAATACCGGTGAAATGTTTTTGCAGTGGACAAGTGTATCGCAGGGGACCCTTCATCTGGTTGGAAAAAAGAATCTTAGTTTTGATGAAGTATTGGTTGCTATGACACCAAATAGAATTACCACATCCCTGGTTCAGGAATTTACCTGGGGGATCAGCAGCTCCTGCAAGAATCCAGAGAAGGCAATGGAATTGCTCAACTTGATCTATACCAATAGTCAAGTAGCAAATCTTCTGCAAAATGGACGAGAGGGAATTGATTATGTAAAAACAGGGGAGAAGACGATCCGGTACCCGGAAAATCAAGATAACAGCAACGTTGGCTATTCCAGTTATTTTTCCTGTTTCGTAGATGGGGATATGGTGTATCAGTTTGGAGACAGTGATACAGACTGGCATAACTATATAAAAAACTACTCAGAAGATTCTAGTCCTTCTAAAACTCTTGGCTATGTATTTCAGACAGATTCAGTTGCAGAGGAGGTTGAAAATGTTTCCAGAATTGTAAATAAATACAGACCTGTTCTGGAGACTGGAATGACACAGGATGCAGATGAGACGCTGGATCTGTTTCTGGCTGAATTAGAGGCTGCTGGCATGGAGCGGATTATTAAAGAGAACAGGCAGCAGCTGAAGGCGTGGCTGGAAAAGTAGAGGGCTTTTTGGGAAAAAGTCATTTTTGAATATAATTCAAGTCATAAATGGACAGCATAAAGATAGCTCCTTTGATAAAATAAATTGATATTTTATGAAAAGATTTGGTATGGAAATGAAGGAGAACAATATGTATAGAAAAAAATGGTTATCAGCATTACTTGGAGTACTAATCGGAACTATGAGTTTATCTGCATCTGTTTATGCGGCAGACTCTGTAACAGCACTTCCGAAAACAGAAGGAAAGCCTCGTCTTCTGGTTACCCAGGATGGGGAAGTTGATGATATGAATACTTTGATTCATACATTGCTTTATGCGAATGATATTGATCTGGAGGGAATTGTACAGACCAGTTCCAAGCTGCATTACAGTGGAGATGATACCACAGAATCCCTTCGGTGGATGGGAACGGACTGGATGTATGAGTTTATGGATGCGTATGCAGAGGTATATGACAATCTGAAGGTACACGATGCAGATTATCCTTCTCCGGATGACCTCCGTGCTATTACAAAAGTGGGAAATATCAAGAATGTAAGCGATACTTCTGAGGAAACAGAAGGTTCTGAGCTTGTGAAAGAGCGGATTCTGGCAGAAGATGACAGACCTCTTTATATTGAAGTTGGCGGTGGCGCAAATACAGTTGCAAGGGCATTGATGTCCATTGAAGAAGAATATAAAGATCAGGATGGCTGGGAAGAGCTTTACAATCGAATTTGCGAAAAAGTGATTCTTTTTGCCTGGGGAATGCAGGATGACTGTTATCTGAATTACATTCAGCCGAACTGGCCATCTATGCGTATGGTAGATGTTTCCGGTTCTACTCTTGCGTATGGTTACAGATGGGCGACTCTTGAGGTGCTTTCTGATGAATCCAGGGAGAAAATGAGCAGTGAATGGATGAAAGAAAATATTGAGCAGAATCTTGGCGCATTGATGGATAAATATGTGACCTGGGGAGACGGAACTTACCTGGAAGGGGAAGCAGATACTGATCAGTATGGTACAAATGAAGCACTTCTTGGAGATGACACTCTCTGGGTAGGGCATGCTTATGAGCAGTATGATTTCCTTTCTGAGGGCGATTCTCCGGCATGGTTTATTACCATTCCGAATGGACTTCGCAGTTTGGAGGATCTTTCCTACGGCGGCTGGGATGGAAGATATGAACTGAAAGAAAATGACGAAAATCCGGATGTGCGTCTGTATCAGGCGGCAAAAGGAAATGAAAAAGGAATTGCCAGTTGGATTGCTGCGATCCAGGGCGATTTTGCCATGAGAGCAAAATGGTGTGTAACGGATAAATATGAGGACGCCAATCATCTGCCGGAAGTTTCTGTGGCAGAGGGAATTGATCTGACTGCGGCTGCCAGAGAAGAGATTACCTTAAATGGAACAGCTGAAGATCCTGATGGGGATACCACTACTTTTCGTTGGTATCATTATCCGTTAGGAGATACTTATCAGGAAGCGGAGGATGAAGAGGGAAATCCTGTTGCGATTGAAGTGACAACCTCCGGAGAAAATCAGGAAACAGCAACATTCACAGTCCCTGAAGATGCAAAATCCGGCGACACTATCCACATCATCATGGAAGGTATAGACGGCGGTGGAACCAATCCGGTAGCTTACCAGAGAGTGATCGTGACGGTTAAATAAATCATAATAGTATGTGGGAAAAATTTATACTGGCTGATTAAACGGTAGCATCACACTGGCAGTAAAATATCCTTTTTCACATTCAAAATTCAACAATCCGTTCTGACTTTCCACAGCAGAGCGGATTATTTTTATACCTAATCCGTGGTTGGAGGCATCTGCTTTGCTAGTGGCAAGACTGGGATTTTCTGCGAGAATATTACTGCTTACTTTGTTGCTTATTTTGCAGAGCAGATAATTTTGCACACATTTGATGACAATCTGGATGTCCGGAGTATCCTCCTGTTTGCTGGCTTCGATTGCGTTGTCAAGAAGATTCAGGAGAATGGTGCATAGGACTTCTTCATTGATAGAAAGCTGGCCTGGAATAATAATTTCTGTATAAGTTTTGATGTGGAACTTTTGAGCTTCCTGAATTTTTCGGTTGAGGAGGTAGTCGATTAAAGTATTTCCTGTCTGAATGTCCGTAAGTTTGCTCATTTTTCCCCCAATTGCCTGGGAAATATAGGTGTCCAGTTGATCGTATTTTTTATCTGCAAGGAGAGTCTGGATATAAAAATAGTTATTTTTCAGCTCATGGCGCTCTTTTTTTACCTGCTCCTGAACCTCCAGGGAATAGCGGTAACGGGCAAGCTGAGTGCGTGTCTGGGTAAGAGCATCGTCCAGTTTGCGCTGATCTTCGTAGGAATGGATGATGGTAGCAAAAAAATAATAAATTATAGGCAGATTAGTGAGCAAAATGCCAGAAAGAATGGCAATCTGGTTTACGGAGTAAATTTGCGTACTTGAGGATATTCCGAAAAAAATCAAAAAACCAATAGGAAAATAAAGGATAAGAACGCCCTTAAAACAAGACATGGGAAAGGGTGTAGATAATTTTATCTTTCGGAAAAGTTTTGATAAAAGGAAAAGCAATATGTATAAAACCAGGGTTGTAAGCATATCAAGTGTGCGGTAAACCTGCGGCTGCATAGAAAATTCCTGACTGTAAAGAGGAGAACATACCATTTTATAAAGCTGGGTGAAGGTCATAAAATATAAGACATATACCAGTTTAGTGAAAAGTGTACCCGCCAGGGCAATATGAGCGCAAAGCACAGAAACAGGGATAGTGCATACGAAATAAAACCAGTAAGGAGTTTGGGCAGCTCCTGTAAGCTTCAGACAAATGGAAGAAAGTTCCAGACGGAGAATAAGATACACTATTATTGTGAATAACAGGTATAAGGATGAACCTACAGCAATGGAGCGCCCCACAGTATGATTCTTTTTAAGACCACAGAGAATCAGCAGGGTATAGGAAAGAAATGAAAAAATAATGACGGAGTCAAGTGTCTGGTAAAGATGATAAATAAAATTAAACATAAAACCTCCTGAATCCCTCCTTTACCTCGTCTACTTTACCGCGGCTTATAGGTAGCTCCTGACCGCTTGTAAGCTGGAGAGAAGATTTTCCTATATAAAAAATATGTCTGCAATTTACAAGATAGCTACGGTGGATTTTAATAAATCCATGAGGAACAAGATATTCTTCCATATCAGAAATTTTGCATTGAACAATGCTGTTGCCCACGGTTGTCACAATGAGACAGTTTTTACGCTGAGCCTCAACATAAAAAATATTGCGGATATCAAAGGAGAAAATATCTCCGGAACCTGGTTCTGTAATAAAAATCAAGTGTTTTGTCTGTTCTTCCAACTTTTGTGATATGGCATCCACGAGAGCGGGGAGAAGTTTCTGATATTCGCTTTTTCGGATAAAACGGAAAGGCTGTACCTCGAATGTCTGGAAGACCAGCTCTTCTTTGTTGGATATAAAAATAACAAGGGAGTCAGGTGCCTGTGCCCGTATGTGGCGGCAGACCTGGATTCCGTCAATTCCTGGCATTTCGATATCAAGAAAAATAACATCATAATGATAATTCTCATTAAAAGTTCGCAGGAAATTTTCCCCAGAGGAAAAACTGTCGAATTCTATGGCAACATGACGGTTATTGAAGGAATCAATTAGAGTATTTTTTAGATATGAAAGAATTTCAGCTTCATCTTCTACAATAGCGGCCTGGAACATGTCTCTCCTCCTTAAGTCTTTTTTATTATACCAGAGTATAGCACATTTTTTTCTGCAATTGGTACCGTATTTCTGCAACTGGTACCAAAATCATGAAAATAGAATTTTTTGTGATAAGATTCAGCTATATCAAAGGAGGAAAAACAAAATGATCAAGTTAAACATGAGTGACGTGATCAGCGTCCTCAACATGTGCAAACCTTACCTCATTGCGATTGCCGTAATTCTGGTAGTTGGTATTGTGGCTGCGGTTATGTGCAAAAAAATGGAAAATCCAAAAAGAAAACTTGTCAGAGGAAACGCGATTCTGGCAATGATCCTTGGCGTTGTGATCGTAGCCAACCTGATTTGTACAGGTCCAATGTCTACTTTGCTTACGTTAAGTACACAGGCAGCAGAAACTGTTTCTGATGAGACAACAGAGCAGTCCAATGAAGACTGTCGTACTATTGCAGCGGAGGGAACGGTTCTCCTGGAAAATGACGGTGTACTGCCATTAAAGGATACAAAAAACATCAATGTCTTTGGCTGGGCAAGTGTGAATCCTATTTATGGCGGTTCCGGAGCTGGTGCTTTAAACGATCTTTATGACCGCGTAACTATGCTGGAAGGTCTTGAAGATGCCGGATTCAAGTTAAACAGTGAATTAACAGATATGTACACCAATTATGGAAAAGAACGCGCAGACTACGGTTCAGACTGGTCTTTACCGGAGGTTCCGGCAGAAGAATATTCAGATGAACTGATTGAAAATGCAAAGGAATTTTCCGATACTGCGATTGTAACAATTGCCAGATGGGGCGGAGAAGGAAGTGATCTTCCTACTGATATGTCTGGTGTTTCATACACAAATAATTCTGATTCTTACAATGATTTTGAGGCAGGCCAGCATTACCTGGAACTGAGCCGGACTGAGAAAAATATGATCAATCTGGTATGTGAAAACTTTAAGCATGTAATCCTGGTCTATGATGGTCTTTCTACTTTTGAACTTGGATTTGTGGAAGATTATCCGCAGATTGAAGGTGTTGTCTGGTGTGCAGGCCCTGGACAGACTGGATTTGACAGCCTTGGAAAAATTATAAGCGGAGAAGTTAATCCATCTGGAAAAACTTCCGATACATTCTTATATGATCTGACTGAAACACCTACATGGAATAATTTTGGCGATTTCAAATACGACAATATGGATGAGTTCAAAATTGATGAAAGTGATCCATATGTAGGCGGAAGCGTTCCTACATTTGTAAACTATGTAGAAGGAATTTATGTAGGATATCGTTTCTATGAAACTGCTGCACAGGAAGGATTCCTGGATTATGATAAGGTTGTAAAATATCCATTTGGGTATGGTCTCAGCTACACTGATTTTACCCAGGAACTGGAATCTTCCAGAATGGAAAATGGAGAAATTACTCTTGATGTGAAGGTAACAAATACTGGAGACATAGCTGGAAAAGATGTTGTGGAAGTTTATTATAACCCGCCATATACCAATGGAGGAATTGAGAAATCAACGGCAAATCTTATTGGATATGAGAAAACAAATGAACTGAAACCAGGTGAATCACAGACGGTAACAATTTCTTTTACAGCTGAGGACATGGCTTCTTATGATTACCTGGAAAATGGATGCTACGTGTTGGAAGCAGGAGATTATGAGATCAGTATCAACAGCGATTCTCATAATGTGATTGATTCTGTTACCTATACAGTAGATGAAGATATTGTTTATGATGAGGCAAATCCACGTTCGACAGATTTGACTGCTGCTGTAAATCAATTCGGTTATGCAGACGGACATCTTACTTATTTATCACGTAAAGATGGCTTCAAGAATTATGATGAAACAACAGCTGCACCTGCGAGCACGTCTATGCCGGAGGATTTAAAAGAGGGATTTATTGTAACTTCCAACTATGAAATGCCGGAAATTCCAGATGCCGAAATGCCTGTGACTGGTGCGGATAATGGAATGAAACTGGCGGTGCTTCGCGGTGCAGATTATGATGATGAGCGTTGGGAAACACTTCTGGATCAGCTTACAATTGATGAGATGCAGAATATGATCGCCCATGCCGGATTCCAGACTGCAGAAGCAAAAAGCGTTGAAAAAGTTGCTACTGTTGACTGCGATGGACCATCCGCTGTGAGCAATAACTTTACAGGTGCAGGTTCTGTAGGATTCCCGTCAAATGTTATGATCGCCTGCACATGGAATAAGGATTTAGCTCATACATACGGATATGATATGGGAAAAATGGCTACAGAACTTGGCTGCTCTGGATGGTATGCACCATCTATGAACCTTCATAGAAGTGCATTTGGTGGGCGTACATATGAGTATCCGTCAGAGGATCCAATCCTTGCAGGAACTATGTCTGCACAGGCTGTAAATGGTGCTGCTGAGAATGGTGTTTATGCATATATGAAACATTTTGCAATGAACGAGCAGGAGACAAACCGTTGGATTATGATCTGCACTTGGTCAAATGAACAGGCAATGCGTGAACTGTATTTGAAACCATTCGAAATCTGTGTAAAAAACAGCAATGTTACAGCTGCAATGTCATCCTTTAACTACATTGGAAATGTGTGGGCTGGCGGAAATTACGAACTGCAGACAACGCTTCTCCGTGATGAATGGGGATTCAAAGGCTTTGTAGAAACCGACTATTTTGCTGGTGCATTTAACATGAATGCAGATCAGGTAATCGCAACTGGCGGTTCCTGCTGCTTGTCTACATTTGATGTAGGAACAAACTTTGTTGCAGATACATCTGACCCATCCACAGTTCAGTATATGAGAACTGCCTGCAAGAACATTATGTATACTGTTGTGAACAGTAATGCATATGCTGATGAAACATCTTTAACACTGGCATTGTGGATGAAAATCATGGTTGGTGTGGACGTGGCAGTAGCTGTTATCCTGATTCTTCTGGAAGTAGTTCTGGTGAAGAAATATAAGAAGAGAAAAAGTGTGTTAATTGTTGTTGAGTAATAGATCGTGATGAATTCATGAAGATTAATCTGCCGCATCAAACCGTTGGGAATGATGCGGCAGTTGCTTTGTAGAAAAGGCAAATTTTATATATTATAAGTCAGGCTGTGGTCATTAGCGTTTAAAAAAAGACTGTTCGCGTTAATCTTTCCACAAAGGGGGAAAAATACGGTAAACTATTGCTAGATTGAGAATGTAGAGTTATAGGCTAGAGAATGCCGAAAAAGTAGTTGGTTTAAGGACAGAGATTTCAGAAAGGAGCAGTTTACTGTATGCAGAAAATTGATTTTAATAAAGATTGGATATGCAGGTGTCTTACCCGGGATGAGGCTGCTTATCCGGTGACTTTGCCACATGACGCCATGCTGAGCGAGCCACGTACTCAGGAGAGTACCGGTGAGGGGAATATTGGATGGTATATTGGTGGAGATTACGAATATACCAAGAATTTCTTTGTGCCAGAGACGTATAAAGATAAGAAAGTCCTCATTGAATTTGAGGGTATTTACCACAATGGTGAAGTTTACATAAATGGAAAAAAGGCGGCTTACCGCCCTTATGGTTATACCAATTTTTATGTGGATACAGAGGGCTTTTTCCAGTGTGGAAAAGAGAATGAGATCAAAGTTATTGCACACAATGCTGACCAGCCAAACAGCCGCTGGTATCCTGGAACCGGTATTTACCGTCCGGCTTATCTGCATGTTGCAGGGGAGAAATATATTCCGGTAAATGGTGTGAAAATCCGTACTCTGAGTTATGATCCGGCAAAAATTGAGGTTGTTGTAAAGACTTCTGCGCCGGGAGAGGTTTCCCTGAAGATTGAGTTTGAGGGCTCTAAAGTACTTAGAGTAATTGGTGAAAGTACAAAAATAGGAAATGTAAACAATGACAAAATAATATCATCAGATAATAAAAACATGCAGCCAAACGAATCAGTACAGACTGGAAAAAATGGTCAGAAGAGTGAATTGGCGCAGGTGGAAGCAGAAAAAAATAATCAGGCAGCAGAATACCAGGCTCTCTTCCAACTGGACATTCCAAATGCAAAACTCTGGGATACAGAGCACCCGAATCTTTATACCTGTAAAGCAATTTTCGGTGAAGACGAAGTAACCGAAACTTTCGGAATCCGCGAACTGATCTGGAATCCGCAGGTAGGAATGACCATTAACGGAGAGCGTGTGATCCTTCGCGGAGCCTGCTTCCATCATGACAATGGTGTGCTTGGAGCATGTACTTATCCGGAAGCAGAAGAACGTAAAATGCGAATTTTTAAGGAGAATGGATATAATGCAGTCCGTTCCGCACACTATCCATGTTCCAAGGCACTTCTGGATGCCTGTGACCGTGTGGGAATGCTGATGATGGATGAATATGTGGATGTGTGGTACATTCATAAGACTAAATATGATTATGCCGGACAGCTTGCTGACTGGTGGAAACAGGATTTAAAAGACATGGTTGACAAGGATTACAACCATCCAAGTGTGATTATGTATTCCACTGGAAATGAGGTTGCAGAGACCGCCCAGAAGAAGGGAATTGCCCTTACCGGTGATATGACAAACTATCTTCACAGCCTGGATTCAACCCGTCCTGTTACCTGCGGAATCAACATTTTCTTCAATTTCTTAAGCTCCATAGGACTTGGTGTTTACAGTGATGACAAGGCAGAAAAGAGCGCTGTTTCCAAGCCGGAAAAGAAGAAAAAGCCGGTAGGAAGCGAGTTCTATAATACTCTTGCCTGTCTGGTTGGAGACTACTTTATGAAGTGCGGTGCCACTCTTTATCCATGCGATTTAAGGACGAAGGATGCCTACGCAAACATGGATATCGCAGGATATAATTACGGTATTTTCCGCTACAAGCATGACCTGAAAAAGTACCCGAACCGTCTGATTCTGGGAAGTGAAACCTTCTGTAAGGATGCGTATAGTTTCTGGGAAATTGCCAAGAAAAATAAAAGAATTATCGGTGATTTTGTGTGGGCAGGATGGGATTATATCGGAGAAGTCGGGGATGGTGCAGCAGAGTTTTCTGACTATAAATTTGAAGATCCCGCCACGAGAATGACAGGCGGAAACGGTCGAATTGACCTGAATGGAAAGCCGCGTGCAGAGGCTGCATATACCAGAGTCGCTTTTGAAAGAGAGACAGGTCCGTTTATTGCAGTTGATCCTGTTTACCAGAAAGAAAAGCTTCGTCTTACCGGCTGGCAGCTGACGAAAGCTCTGGAAAGCTGGGCATGGGATGGCTGTAACGGAGAACCGGCGAAGGTAGAGGTTTATGCAAGAGCTGCGCAGGTAAAGCTGTTTATCAACGGCAAAAGTGTTGGTAAAAAGAAAGTGAAAAAATGCCGTGCAAACTTTAATACCACCTATCAGGATGGGGAGATAACGGCGGTTTCTTACGATGAAAACGGAAAAGAAATCAACCGTTATTCCTTGCTGACAGCAGGAAAAGAGACGGTCCTTCAGGTGCGTCCAGAGGAGAAAACCGTGAAGCCGGAAGGCCTTACATTTATTCAACTGCAATACACAGATAGCAAGGGAATCTGGAAACCAATGGAGAAACATAACATAAAAGTAACAGTAGAAAATGGTGTCCTGAAGGGGCTTGGAAGCCCGGCTCCGTATGTAAAAGGAAATTACACGGACCATACTGTGGCGACTTATTATGGTGAGGCGATGGCCGTTGTACAGGCAGATGGAAACGGACCGGTGAAGGTTACAGTGGCAGATGAAGAACGGTTTTATGTGGCAGAAATTCCATGTGAATGAAGTGAAAGGCTTATGATTTAAGGCAGAAAAGAGGTTGAAAAAATGAAGAAAAAAGGTTTTATCATAGGGGGAATTTGTCTTGCTGCTGTAGCTGGTATTCTTGGTTACAATCATGAAGCTGTCCGTGTGGTTTTTCATAATGTATACGCTCCATCAGTGAAATTGGATGATTCTTCCAAATGGAACGGAGGAAAAGCTTATGAGAAGCTGCCATATTCTGAGGCTTCCGAAAATGATTATCTGGATCTGTATGTGCCGGACAGTGAAGAACCTATGCCGTTGATTATATTGGTACATGGGGGCGGCTTCGTATATAATGACAGCCAGTCCCGTCAGGCGCAGCTGATGTACCGCTATTTCCGCGATCATGGATATGCATGTGCATCCGTTAACTATCGTCTTGCCCAGGAAGCAGCCTTTCCGGCAGGCGTGGAAGATGTGAAATCAGCGATCCGTTTTCTTCGTGCAAATGCAGAGAAATATGGATACGATCCGGAGCGTTTCGCAATCTGGGGAGAGTCAGCTGGGGGGTATTTATCAGTGATCTGTGGCGCTTCCAATGATGAGGAATTTAATAGTGTTCCATTTATCGGAGAAGATGAGAACCATCCTGTTTCCAGTGAAGTTCAGGTGATTCTGGACTATTACGGCTGTATGGAATTCGGAACTATGGAAGATGATTACAGGGAGCTGAGGATTCCCAAAATTGTCCGCTGGGCGGCCAGCCTGTGGCTTCAGGGGGCAATTAAAGATACCGGCTACGAAGATGTGGAATCTTATTGGATGCGCAAGGATGTAAAAACTCTTACTGAGGATGAGAAAAACAATTACAGTCCATTATATTATATTGAGGAAAATCTCACTGAGGAAAACAGCCCGGATATATTGATCTGGCATGGTGATGCGGATTTAGATGTCCCGTATCTGCAGTCTGAGAGACTGAATGCGCTGCTGACAAGAACTGTTGGGGCAGATAAGGTGGAATTTAAGCTTTTTCATAATTATAAGCATGCGGCAGATCAGCTATATAGTGATGAAAATCTGGGAATTCTGAAAGAATATCTGGATGAGAAATTTGCATAAAGGAAGTCATATACATTAATATGAGCGTGATTATCGGAGAATCGGCAGACACATAAGCTGACAAAAACGAAGAAAATATCTGGCACAGGGCAGAATTGCCCCGTCAGATATTTTTTTGCCCTCAAACAAAAAGGTTTTAACAAAATCTGTCAAAACCTTGAAAAAGCTAAATGGGTTTGATATGCTATTTATGTGTACCTTTTGATGGGTTGTAAGTCATTGTTTACAGGTAATATTCTGTGCGGGTTAATTTCGTATAGAATTGCAGCACAAAGTGATCATTGTGCACTTTGTGAACAGTGCTATTTTATATAGTAGGGAGAAACTATGAAAATAGAAAAGAAACTATGGATCACTCTGTTCGCATTTGGAATGTTTGCCATCTGTTTTTCAGGTTGGATATTCAGTCAGAGTACGGTCAGAGAAAAACTGTTCTGGGATAATACGATCAAATGTGAAACAAAAGAACTGACGGATGGAGAAATTAAATCAAAGAATATTGCTCTGCCTAAAGAATTCAATGTTCCCAAATCAATCCTGTTTAAAACCACACACACCATTGCAGAAGTGTGGCTGGACGGAGAAAAAATATACGAATACGGAAACGAAGAAGATGCGCCCAGCTTTATGAAGTCACCGGGAAGCTGCTGGCACATTGTGGATATTCCGGAAGACAGCGCAGGCAAAAATCTGGAGGTCAGAATTATTCCGGTATATAATGACTATTATGGAAATGAAGTCAGCATTGTATACGGAACACGAGGCGACTGCGTTCTGAAAATCTTAACGGACAGCTTTCAAACCCTGTTGCTCAGCTGCGGGATCCTGTTTGCAAGTATCATCTGCCTGGTTCTCTATTTGGGGGTAGTGCGAAGAAAAAGAAGAGACAAGACAGAAGCGAAGATAGAGATCTTTTTAAACCTTGGATTTTTCTCATTGCTGATCGCAATATGGACACTGGCACAATGTGGATTTCTGCAGTTTTTGATTCCGGATGGAAGGACCTTGTACTTTATAGATTATTTTTCATTCTTCCTTTTCCCGGTACCCTTTAATTTTCTGCTATATGATATCTGCAAAAGCAGATACCACAAAGGTGCATTGATTTTTCCCATTCTTTATCTTGTGAACATGGCAGCTGATGTTCTGCTTCAGTGTACAGGAGTTATTGATATATTCCGGCTGCTTCCTGCAACCCATGTTATCATGGCTGCCAATGCAGTTTACACAGTTACGCTTATTCTTTACGAGGTCCGGAAAGAAGGTAACGATGAAGCTAAGAAATTCCAGTATCCTATGTGTGTAATCATTGTATTCGGAATGGCGGAAATGTTTCTTTATTATTTAAGAAAATTCCAACAGACATCCATTTTGCTTCCCACAGGAATCCTGCTGTTTATCATTATGCTGATCTGGATTCAGGTTTCCCAATATTACGATCAATACATCCAGAAACAAAAGGTGATCTATCTGCAGAAAATAGCCAACATGGATATGCTCACAGAGGCTATGAACCGAAACGCTTACGAGGACATGGTGAAATATCTGGAGGAAGGTGATATTAAACTGCGTACAACAGGTGTGGTTTTGTTCGATCTGGATAATCTGAAAGTGATCAATGACAATTTTGGACATGAAAAGGGAGACGAGGCGCTGAAGCTGTGTTATCAGTGTATCAGTCAGGCATTTCAGAACGTAAAGAACTGTTTTCGGATTGGCGGCGATGAGTTTGCGTATGTATATCATAGCGATGAGAAGGATATGATTCCGGAACGGCTGAAGGCGCTGGAGCTGATTTTGAAAAAAACAGCGGAAACGAACAAGCTGGAGTATCCACTCAGCATGTCAGCCGGATATGCTTATTATCAGCCTGATATAGACTTTGACTTTAAAGATATTGTAAGACGAAGTGATACCATGCTGTACCGTCAGAAGCGCAGGAAGAAGGTGGCACGGTCAGCAGGTCTGGACAATCTGCTCTCCCATATGAGTAAGCAGCCGACAGAGGAGATCACAGATGAGGTGATCCTGCAGGAGAAAAAGTTTCAGAGCATGTCTGTGGATGAGCTTTGCAGTGTGATCGATCTTCTGAGCCCCACTACAGATAATTACCCATATGTGGTTGACTTTCGGTCAGATTTTTATTACATAGCAAATCAGGCGCTTGAACGTTTCTGTATTCCGAAAAATGGTTTTCATAATGTAATTTCGAAGCATAAGGAATTTATATATGCACCGGATTATGAAAAACTGAAAGCGGAATTTGATGATCTTCTAGAAACAGACCGCTGCACCCATAGCATGGAATATCGCTGGCTGGATCTGAAAAAAAAGCCGATCTGGATTCATTGCAAAGGGTATCTGGTCCGTGACGATAACATGAAACCTCTTTACATGATTGGTTGTGTGAATGAAATTGGAGAGAGACCGAAGGCAGATAATGTAAGCGGATTATTGGGAGAGTCTGGTTTCCGGGAGTATATGAACCAGCTGGATACTCCTTTGGAGACAGGATATCTGCTTCGTATAGGAATCGATCATTTTAAGGAAATCAATGATAATTTCGGACAGGAGTACGGTGACTTTGTACTTAAGAAATCGGCGGAGTGTATTTCCGGCTGCATATCAGAAGGACAAAAGGTGTACAAGCTTGTGGCAGATGAATTTCTGATCCTGGATGTTTCTTCTGACGAGGCGCAGGATGCAGATAAGCTTTATGATAAAGTGAGAGAAGCAATAGACAGATTTATTGAAACCAATAAATTTAAAGTCATGTATACGGTTTCAGGAGGAATTGTGCCATTTGCGGCATTAAAAGGAAATCAGTATGCAGAAGCATTGAAGCTGACGGATTTTGCCCTGAATGAGGCAAAGAAGCTGGGAAGAAACCGTTGTTATATATTTGATGGGGAAACCTACAGAAAATTTCTTCGGAAAAGGGAGATCACCCAGGAATTGCGGGAAGCTGTGATCAATGGCTTCCAGGGCTTTACAGCTTTTTATCAGCCTGTATTTGCTGAAGATAAAAAAGTGCCTTATGGAGCAGAAGCTTTAATGCGCTTTACCTCTGAAAAATTCGGAATGATTTCACCGGCAGAGTTTATTCCCATTTTGGAAGAAACAGGTCTTATTATTCCTGCTGGCCGTTGGATGATGAAAGAGGCTATGGGAAAATGCAGTGAGATCAGGAAGATACGTTCAGGGTTCCGGATGAGTATTAATATTTCCCAGGTACAGGCCTCCAAGTCTGATGTGATCCAGGATTTCAGTGCAGAAATGAAAGGGGCAGGGCTGCCGCTGGAAGCGGTGATCGTGGAATTGACAGAGAGCGATCTTCTGGAACAAAATATAAATGAGAAGCATTTTCTCACAGAACTGAAGCGAATGGGAATCAGCCTGGCGCTGGATGACTTTGGAACCGGATACTCGAACTTCCATTATCTCAGCGAGCTGAAACCAGAGATCATTAAGATCGACCGTTCTTTCACTGCGAAAGCAGTTGCAGATGAGCAGGAATATTATCTTCTGAATCAGTTTTGCACCATGATTCATAATCTGGATATGAAGATTTGTATTGAAGGTATAGAAAGTGCCCAGGAATGGCTCAAAATCCGAAAGCTGTGCCCGGAATTCACCCAGGGATATTTCTGGGGAAAGCCTTGCGGGTATGAAGAGTTTGTGAGAAAATTTGTACAAGAGAAATAAGAGAAATTCGGTACAAAGTGTATAAAAATACTTTGTGCCGGATTCTTTTTTTATGTGTGCATATAATAATCTGCTACAGCACATAAAATTAAAAAAATGTAAAATACAAACGTTTTTAAAATATATTTTAAAAACTTGAAAAAATATCAGTGATAGCAGTCAGGAAATAAGTGAGAAAATGGAAAAAAATGATAGGGATAATTTGATACTGGATATTGATGGAAATAAATTAGATAGATTTTGCAAATTGACGTTGCGTGGGATTTAACCTATAATGAAATTAGTTTTATGAGTGAAATGGGGGAAACTATGCGCGTTGATGAGGTCATGAAAGAAATTATACAACGGTGCAGATTGTATGGGGCACAGAGGATAATTCTGTTTGGATCCCGGGCAAAGGGAACTGCGACAGAGCGGAGCGATATTGACATTGCAGTGTCTGGAGTCGCTTCACACGAAATTCTTGATTTGCAGGAGAATTTAGAAGAGATTCCAACATTGTACACAATTGATCTGGTTGATCTTGATACTTGTCAGAATCAGCTGTTGTTGGAGGATATAAAACAATATGGACGAGAAATTTATAAGAAGATTTGAGTCGTTTAGAAATTCACTGGACTCTCTGGCGGAGGCGAAACAGCGTGATTTGTCAGATTCTTTTGTACTTAGTGGAACCAGTGCTAAATTCAGTATTACATTTGACTTGGCGTGGAAGGTTATGAAAGATATTCTGGTACAGTATTATGCAATAACTGGATTTGTCACTGGCTCACCAAGAGAAGTTCTCAGAGAATCATTTCAGGCGAATCTGATTACTGGTGATGAGTGGATGGATATGCTGAAAGTAAGAAATCAGCTTGCACACGACTATGATGGAGTGATTGTGAAAGAACATTGCGGGACAATTGTTCATGTGTATATTGATAAATTATATGATTTTAGAAAGAATGTTGAAAAATTGCTGAAAGAATAGTACATCGACCGGGGCGTGCCCGGTCGGTTGTGTTTTGGGGAGGTTTGGGCTGTGGCAAGGGTTTATTTTGTGAGGGAAGAGATCAGTGTGGAAGTTCCGGTGGAAACCAGCGTGCTGGAGGCGGAGATTCTGGTGGGGCTTGCGCCGGATGCGCCTTGCGGGGGGCAGGGAACCTGTGGGAAATGTCTGGTGAAGGTGGATGGAAAGCCTGTGCTGGCGTGTCAGACGAAAGTGGAAAAGGACTGTCAGGTGGAGATTCCTGGGAAGAAAAAAAGAGGTAAAATTTTGAGCGAAGGATTTTCCAGAAAGGTGAATTTCCAGCCAGAATTGCAGGTGAAAACAGTGTGGCTGGAGAAGACGGAGACTGGGGAAAAAAAGTCAGAGTGGGAGCGACTGGTGGAAGACGTATATGGAATCTCAGACAATAAAAGAACGTCAGATGTAGATTATGGGTGTATAAAAACAGATGTAAAACTTGCCGGAAGTCTCTATGAAAAACGAAGCTTCAATCCAGAGTGGCAAGTAGCCTATACAGATGAAGAAATCCTTGATTTAAGACCAATTGTTGGCGTCCATGAAGATTCTGTCCATGGAGTGAATAGTAGTGTTGAAAAAGGTGATTGGATTTTTACTGCGGCAATCGACCTTGGAACGACTACAATTGTGGGGTATCTTCTGGATGGTAGAACTGGGGAAAACTTGGCAGTAGAAAGTAGAATGAATCCCCAGATGCAGTATGGCGGAGACGTAATTCAAAGAGCCAATTATGCGCTGGAACATGGCACAGAAACGCTGAGCAAGTGCGTGCAGAAGACAATAAATAAAATACTGGAAAGTCTTATTGTAAAAACTCAAAAAGCCCCAAAAATAGCAAGTGGAAGGAAAAAAGTGAATGATCAAACTGTCAATGGCAAGACGAAAAACGCTGAATGGAAGCCAGGAGTGGAAGATATCTATCAGGTAAGTCTTGTTGGAAACACCTGTATGCACCATCTGTTTCTTGGAATTTCCCCGGCATCTTTGGTGCATGCACCTTATACTCCAGCAATTAGTCAGCCGCTTTCCCTACCAGCGTCTGCTTATGGAATTCAGATTCACCCAAAAGGTCAGTTACTTCTTCTTCCAAACATTGCAGGATACATAGGCGCAGATACCAGTGGGTGTTTGCTGGCTCTTCGACAGGATTTAAAAGAAGAAATAACTCTTATGCTGGATATCGGAACTAACACAGAGATGATCCTTGGAAATAAATATGGCCTGGCAGCCTGCTCTGCGGCATCTGGCCCAGCCTTTGAAGGGGCGAAAATCCAGTGTGGAATGCGGGGGCTTCCGGGAGCCATTGATCATGTGAAATATGAGAATGGAAAATGGCAGTATACCACAATTGGCGGTGAGAAGCCTGTAGGCCTGTGCGGTTCCGGACTGATCGATCTGGTGGCAGAGCTTCTGCGGACTGGATTGATAGATGAAACTGGAATTCTTCACAGCGGGCAGGAAAGATCAGACACGTTTATGCTTGTGCCACCAAAAGAAACTGGTTTTGCCCAATGTGGGCAGAATATGTCAGAGGATGAGCAAAGTGAGAAAATGGAGTGTCTACAGAGAAACGAAAAAAATGGGAGTGGGCAGTTGCGTTTTGAGAATGATTGCGGAGTCTATCTTACCCAGAAAGATATTGGTGAGGTTCAGCTTGCCAAAGCAGCCATTGCCGCTGGAATCCGACTCTTATTGAAGAAAAGAAACATAGAAGAATCTCAGATTCAGACTGTATATCTGGCTGGTGGATTCGGCAATTATATGAATGCGGAAAATGCAGCCCGGATTGGTCTGATTCCGGAAAGCTTTGTGAAGAAAGTACAATGTGTGGGAAATATCGCCGGGGAAGGTGCTAAGATTGCATTGCTGAATAAAAATGAGCGTCATGAGATTGAAAGAGCGGTACAGCGCATTGAATTTCTGGAACTGGCGGCTTGCCCGGAATTTCAGGACTGTTTCGTAGATGAGCTGGGATTTGAAAGGTAAAGAGATTTCCGTGTTTATTACAGGAAATTTTAGTGCTGATTTTATAAAAATAGAAGCAAGATATAAAAATAGAAGACAGAGAATTATAAAATGTTCTTGCATATTGTTATCTGTGGATAATAATGATTTAAAAAGGATTAGAGACATGAATTTCAAAGACTTAAAACAACTATGCCTATCCCATGGTTTCACCAACGTGGCACCCCTGGCCTGCGATACCATTGAACTAAAGCCAGAAGTACGCCAGATGTGTGCCTCCGATTCCTGTCACAAATACAACAAATGTTGGAGTTGTCCGCCCGGCTGCGGAACCCTGGAGGAATGCGAACAAAGAGTAAGAAAGTATAAACTTGGAATCCTGGTACAGACAGTGGGTCAGTTGGAGGATTCCATGGATGGGGAAGGCATGATGCGCGCAGAAGTCATGCATAAGGCTTCTTTTTATAGCCTGGAAAAAGATCTGCGGAAATTTTATCCGAACATGCTTCCCATAGGCGCAGGATGCTGCACAAAATGCAAAACCTGTACTTGTCCGGACGCTCCCTGCCGCTTTCCGGATCAGGCCTTTTCCTCAATGGAAGCATACGGAATGCTGGTCATGCAGGTCTGTCAGGCGAACCATCTTGACTATTATTATGGCCCTGGAAAGATTGCGTATACCAGCTGTTATTTATTAAAGTGAAACTGGGAAGATGAAATGCAGGTGGTTAGATATTTCACAAAGAAAAGTTGTATATGTGTCAAGTGAAGGAGTGTAAGCACAAAGAAATGAAAGCTTATATAGTATTTTACGATGCTTTGCTCTGAAATCCTGCATATGCATTTAGTTGTGAAATTATTCACAGTAAGATAGTATAATCGAATGAGAAAATAACAGAAGAGGAATTTCCCCAAATTGATATAAAATGAATTTGTAAAAAGCAAGACCATTTAGCGGAGGACTTGCAGCGGAGAGAACGATACGTTACTGGTCACGGAGTGAACAGTAACAACGATACTGTTACAGCTTGCGGAGAAGGCTGCAGCAGAAAAATTACAATTTCATATTGGAGGGAAAATGCCATGATTATTATTGGTGAGAAACTGAACGGATCCATTCCGTCAGTTGCAAAAGCCATTGCTGAGAAGGATGCGGACCTGATCAGAGAAAGAGCCAGAATGCAGGCAGAAGCGGGAGCCACATTTCTGGATGTATGTGCCTCAGTAGAAGAGGATGTAGAAGTAGAAACTTTAAAATGGATGATCGATCTTGTACAGGAAGTGACAGATACACCAATCTGTGTGGACAGTCCAAGTGCCAGATCCTGCGTTGCAGCCATTCCATTTTGTAAAAGACCGGGACTTATTAACTCTGTTTCCCTTGAGGGAGACAAAATCGACACGATTTTTCCAGTGATCGCAGACACAGACTGGGAGTGCGTAGCCCTTCTCTGCGATAACGATGGAATTCCGGATTCCGTAGAGCGCCGTATGAAAATTTTCTTCGGAATTATGGAAAAAGCAAAACAGTACGGCATTGCACCAAGCCGTTTACATATTGACCCACTGGTTGTAACCTTGGGAACAGACCAGACTGCACTGACTGTATTTGCAGACTGCTGCAGAAGAATCAAATACGAATATCCGGAAATCCACATTACCAGCGGACTTTCCAATATTTCCTTCGGTCTTCCGGTAAGAAAAAATATTAACCAGGCATTTATGGTTCTTGCTATGAATGCTGGTATGGACAGCGCCATCGTAGATCCTACCAACAAGAACATGATTGGTATGATCTATGCAACAAATGCACTGTTAGAGCGTGATGAATACTGCCTGGATTACATTGGTAAATTTGGAAATAAAGTCGAAGAAGAAGCTGCACAGCCAGCCCCTGCTTCTCCGCTTGATGAGAAAATGCAGAAGGTTTTCAAATTAACCCAGGATGGAAAAAATAAAGAAATCGGACAGGCTGTTCAGGAAGCTCTTGACGCAGGTTGTGACCCGACCGCAATCCTCAACGACGCCATGATCGGCGCTATGGCAGTAGTTGGCGATAACTTTAAAAAAGAGATCATTTTCGTACCACAGATGCTGGCAGCAGCCAGAGCTATGAAAGCTGGTGTGGAAGTTCTGAAGCCGTACCTTGCAACCGGCGAAGCTGGAAGTGCTGGAACCATTATCCTTGGAACCGTTGCCGGAGACCTTCATGATATTGGGAAAAACCTGGTTGGAATGATGTTTGAAAGTGCTGGCTTCGAAGTAATCGACCTTGGCGTTGACGTACCGATCCAGACCTTTATTGATACCGTAAATGCGCACAAAGAGGCAAGCATTGTTGCCCTTTCTGCTCTTCTTACCACTACAATGCCGTCCCTTCGTGACACTGTAGCAGCACTTCTGGAGCAGCCATTCAGAAGCCGTATTAAGATCATGGTTGGCGGTGCGCCGATCAGCCAGGAATTTGCAGATGAGATCGGAGCAGACGCTTACACAGAGGACGCAGCTTCTGCAGCAGAGCAGGCGAAGAAATATGCTGAATCTGGATTCTGTGCAAAGGCAGCAGCCGGAGAATTTGACGAGCCTGCCTCAGAAGGTACGGCGGGAAAAGCATCTGCAAGTGCAGATTCCGTAGTTGGCAGCAGTGCAGAGGAAACGGTAAATTCAGCAGCTGAAAAAACTGCTCAGGATAAGGATTCAGATAAAGCTTCCAGGAGCGCGGCAGTGCTTCAGGAGGATGATTCCTATGAAACTTCCGAGACAAACGGTACGTGGGTTCGACGTCCTCTTCAGGAAGTACCTCATTTTGTAAAAGAAAAAGTAGACTTAAGCAAGATCCAGCTTCCGAAGCCAGGTGAAGGCTACAAGGTAAATATGGAAGCTACCAAGGAGAAATTCCGCAATTACTGGGCACATAAGAATACAGGAAGACCGCTTATGTGCGTAATCGCAAGAAGACCTGAGGTAGAGCAGTATTCCGATGGAACTCCTGTTGAGGGCGGTTACCTGGATCAGATCTGCCAGGGCAAATACTACAACATGCCAGAAGAACTGAAATGGAAAGATATGGAGGATAAATACCAGAATCCTCAGAGAATCGTTGACCGTTACCGTTACTTCTGCGAGACTCACGCATTCCTTGGAGAGAGCTTTCCGAACCTGAATATCGACTTTGGACCAGGTTCCCTTGCTTCTTATCTTGGATCTGAGATTGGATTTAAAGAAGACACCGTATGGTTCAATAAGTGTCTGGACAGCTGGGACGGCGTTCCGAAGCTGACTTTTGATCCGGAGAATAAGTGGTTTAAGAAACACATTCAGCTTGCAAAAGACTGCCAGGCACTTGCTGGAGATGACTTCTATGTAGACATGCCTGACCTTATGGAAAATATTGACGTTCTTGCTTCTCTTCGCGGAGCACAGGACATCCTCTTCGACCTTTTGGATGAGCCGGAAATGATCGGAGAAAGAATTCAGGAAGTAACGGATATTTATTATGAATATTACGACCGCTTCTACGATATTATCAAGGACGAAGAGGGCGGAAACGCATACACCGTATTCCAGATCTGGGGACCGGGCAGAACCGTGAAACTCCAGTGCGACTTCTCCGCAATGATGTCACCGGAAGACTTCCGTAAATACATTCAGCCGTCCTTACGTACCCAGTCTGAAAATGTAGACCATGTACTTTACCATCTGGATGGACCGGCTGCGATCAAGCATATGGATGCTCTTATGGAAATCGATGGAATTGATGCTCTTCAGTGGACCAGCGGCGATGCCGGCCCGGACGGAACACTTCCGGATTGGGACGTGATCTACGACAAGACTATTGCAGCAGGAAAATCTATCTGGGTTAAAGTTTACTCCGGCGAATTCGAAGACTGGATCCGCAACGTAGACCGTATCGTAAAGAAATACGGTTCCCACAGCCTTTTCCTTCTTTTCCCGGAAATGTCCATGGAGCAGGCTGCATATCTTCTTGACTATGCAGACCGCAACTGGAGCGATGTGAAAGGAACCTTTGTAGAGTCCCTGGGACGCTAAAATATAAGAAAATCCATTGAATGAAACAAACACATATTCAAATCAAGTTTATTTTGTTAACCCCATAATAAAATAAAAATAGCAAAGTGCCGGACAGGTTATCTGCCCGGCACTTTGTGCTAGAAAAACAGTTGTCAATTTCTACTAAAATGTCTTACGAAAAACATTCGTTTTTGTAAATTTTCAAAAAATAAATTATAATTTTGTCAAAATGTGCTAATATAGAACTATGGTATCGAACTTAACTTAACCCATCTATCACCCTGGTCCAGGGAGAAAGGAACCCTTTATATGTGGCATGTAGAAACTGACTTTTTCGCTCTGGCCGTCTTCCTGATCATGCTGATCAAAGAACACTCCCAAAGAAAAACAAAGATGATCCCTTATGCTGTTTATCTTTTGCTTGCAGCAACCAATCCTTTTACCAGCTGGTTCTTTAAGCTTACCTCGGATATGGAATACAGCAGAGGCCCGTTATTTATGTCCTTGGGCGTTGGCTTTATCATGTTGTATTCGGTGATCGGTTTCGTGCTGGCTGATCATCAATGCCAGCTATGCAGTGGTTTATGTATGGTGCGATATCACCATAGAGGAACAGCGCCGGAAAGCCCTTTACCAGGAAATCAATGAGAAGAACCGGGAGCTTCAGGTGATCGCAAAAGAGGCAGAATCTGCAGCGGAGGCGAAATCTGAATTCCTTTCCCGTATGAGTCATGATATCCGTACCCCAATGAATGCGATCATGGGGCTAACTCATCTGGCTCTGGATGAGGATAATATAGAACAGATCAAGGAGTATCTCCATAACATTGAAGTGTCCACCAATTTCCTCCTTGGCCTGATCAACGACATTCTGGATATAAGCAAGATCGAACATGGGGATCTGAAGCTGAAGGATGACATTTTCCCGAGAGATGAATTTGTGAATTCCATAGATACGGTAATCGGTCCTCTGATGCGTGAGAAAAACATTAATTTCGTGATCCAGGTGCCGAACGATGTGGAGTGCATCCGGGTAGACCGCTTATGTTTCAGTCAGATTTTCTTTAACCTTTTATCCAATGCGGCGAAGTTCACGCCTACAGGCGGTACAGTAGAATTTAGCAGCGAACTGTTGGAGAAAAAAGACGCGAAAGTGAAACTGCGTTTCCGGGTAAAAGATGATGGAATCGGTATGAGCGAAGAATTCCAGAAGCATCTTTAAGATCCATTTTCCCAGGAGCGCTCCAAGATTGGGGACACGGTAAAGGGAACCGGCCTTGGTCTTCCTATTGTAAAAAGCCTGGTAGACATTATGGGCGGTAATATCCAGGTAAACAGTCAGCTGGGCAAGGGAACGGAATTTATTGTAGATCTTCCTGTTGAGATCGCAGAGAAGAGCGAGACTGAGGAGCAGGCCAACGTTTCCACAGACAATCTGAAGGATGCCAGAATCCTTCTGGTAGAGGACAACGAGATCAACATTTATGTAGTGCAGCTGATCCTGGAAAAAGCAGGCTGCGTGGTAGAGGTTGCAAGGGATGGAAAACAGGCGGTAGAGCAGTTCCAGCAGTCCGCAGATGGATATTTCAAGGCAATTCTTATGGATGTGCGTATGCCTGTGATGAACGGTATTGAGGCAACCAGGGAGATACGAGCACTTTCAAGAGAGGATGCGAAGAAAATCCCGGTAATCGCCATGACTGCAGACGCCTTTGACGAAGAGCGGAAGCAGACACTGGATGCGGGAATGAATTATCATTTGTCCAAGCCGATCAATCCGCAGATTTTGTACAATGTGCTTTCCAAGTATATGGGATAAAAGCATAAGAGGTAATGGACAGCTTTATAAGGGTTATGGATCAGAAAAATAATACTCTGATTCATAACCTTTTTATGATACAATGATAGAAGAACCAATGAAAAATTTACAGGAGGCAGACTATGAAACTGGAACGTGACAGCATTCCTCTTGATAAAGACTTTCCTTTTCAGATATCAGAGGTGGAATTAAATCCCACCAACAGCCATCCGGACACCTGGCACTGGCACAGTTATTTCGAGATTACCTGGGTACTGGAGGGAAAGGGCAATTATTTTGTAAACGGACAGGAATACACCATGGAGGAGAACGACATTATTATTTTTAATAATGTGGAGCCTCATGGATGGAATCTTCTTGGGGAAAATATGAAGCTTCTGGTGATGATCTTTTCACCGGAGTTTGTTGCTGAGAAAATCAGTGTTTTTGATACGGAATACCTGAAGCCGTTCGTGGAACGAGGAAGTAATTTTAAGAACAGAGTGGGCCATGAGGAAAAGGTGAATGCGGAGATCCGCACCAGTATCCGGGAAATTTATCAGGAGTGGAACCAGCGCAAGGAAGGTTATCCGCTGATGATCAAGGCAAATGTGCTGCGGATCCTTACCATGCTGATCCGCGCTTATCAGGATGAAAGCAAATCTGGCGAGATGCTTCGGGAAAAGAAAAACGCCATGAAGCGGCTGGAGCAGGCTTTTGCATACATAAATACCCATTATTGCGAGAAGATCACCCTTGAGGAGGTGGCGGCTTCCGCCTATATGAGTTCCAATTATTTTTCCTCTTATTTTCGGAAAGTGGCGAATATCAGCTTCAGTGATTATGTGACCCGTCTGCGTGTGAACCGCGCCCGGGAACTGCTTCGGGAAGAGGGGGCAAATGTGACAGAGATCGCCATGGAGTGCGGGTTCAACAACATTTCCAATTTTTACCGATTGTATAAGAAATATATGGGAAAAACTCCTGGGGATGAGAAGAGTAAAAACAGTCAGGGAGTACGGCCTGGTGGCAGTAAGTAAAAATAATTAAAATTCAGGAGTGGATATGACATAGACCTTTTGAAGGCTGGCATGTTAGGATGAAAGTAGGAAATTTTGTCCTGATATGACGGCCTTTTTATATAGAAAGTATAGTACATAAGAAGGAAAAATTGTACACACATTTCAATGGATTGTAGGGGCGCATATGCGGAATGCGTGCCATAATTACAACAAAAAGACGGAGGGAATGGAATATGATCAAAACAGAGAAGTATGTGCAGACAGAAGCGGCTGGGATGACTTATCGGCTGATCCCAGTGACAGAGAAAATTATCCGCTGTGTGATTTCAAAGGAGGAGATCCCGGAGGAGAAAGAGTCTCTTATTATTGAGAAAAAGGAGTATCCGATCGTTGATTTTGCAGCAGAGGAGAAAGATGGAAAGCTGGAATTAAAGACTGGGAAGGTGCTGGTTTCTTTAAATATGGCCGACGGATGTGTGACGTGGAAACATGCAGACGGCACTGACTGGTGTGTCCAGAATAAGGCGGACTTGACGAAAATTGACGTAGTACGCTATACAACTGGCGGGGAGAAACCGGTTATCAACCGTGTGAAAACAGTTGACGGTGAGCGTAATTTTATCCAGAACCTGAAGCCGGAGAAGGTGCGTGACGGTTATCGTGCAAGGGTTTTCTTTGACTGGAAGGAAGAGGAAGAAATTCATGGCCTTGGTCAGGCGGAGGAAGGAATCTACAATTATCGCGGACATAATCAGTATCTTTACCAGCACAATATGAGGATTCCAATGCCGCTTTTTGTTTCCACAGAGGGGTACGGAGTGCTGTTTGACTGCTGTTCTTTGATGACTTTTAATGATGAGGGACGGGAATCCTATCTGTTTTTGGATACGGTGGATCAGATTGATTATTATTTCATGGGCGGAAATACCATGGATGGAATTATCCATGACTATCGTTATCTGACGGGCAAAGCGCAGATGCTGCCGAAGTGGGCTTATGGCTATATTCAGTCCAAGGAGCAGTATTATACTGCCAAAGAATTAGAAGAAATCGTACGCCATTACAGAGAAATCGGGGTTCCGCTGGACTGCGTGGTACAGGACTGGAATACCTGGGATCCGGGCAACTGGGGGGAGAAGATCCTGGATCAGTCCCGTTATGGGGACAATAAGGAGTGCATGGAGCGGATCCATGAAATGCATGCTCACAGCATGGTTTCTGTATGGCCAAATATGAATGCTGGCGGAAAAAATCACCAGGAATTTTTTGATGCGGGATATCTTCTTTATGATTATGCAACTTATGATGCTTTTAATGAAAAGGCAAGGGAAATGTACTGGAAACAGGCGAAGGAGGGGCTGTTTGACCAGGGCTTTGACTCCTGGTGGTGTGATTCCACGGAGCCGTTTTCCGGTCCGGACTGGGGCGGTGCTGTGAAAAGAGAGCCTTGGGAGCGTTTCCAGATGGTTGGCGGCGAGCACAAGAAATACCTGGATCCAGCTGTGGCCAATGCTTTTGCCCTGGAGCATGCGAAGGGAATTTATGAGAACCAGAGAAAAGACCGGGAGGATATGCGTGTGCTGAACCTGACACGTTCCGGTTATGCGTCTGGTCAGAAGTATGCTGCTATGCTGTGGTCCGGAGATACCTGTGCAGACTGGAAGAATCTGAAGATCCAGATCGTAGAGGGACTGAATATGGGACTGAGCGGTTATCCTTATTGGACTTTGGATATTGGGGCATTTTTCACAGTTGCAGATAAGTGGCAGAACCGTGGATGCGGCTGCAACACAGATTCAGAGCCAAAGTGGTTCTGGCAGGGCAAATATAATGAGGGTGTGAAGGATAAGGGATATTGCGAGCTTTATACCCGCTGGCTTCAGATGGGGACTTTTCTTCCTATGTTCCGGTCTCATGGTACGGATACACCGAGAGAGATCTGGAATTTCGGGGAAAAGGGTACCATGTTCTATGATGCAATCGAGAAATTTATTAAGCTGAGATATCATTTTATGCCTTATATTTATTCTCTGGCTGGGGCAGTGCATTTTCAGGATGATACGATCATGCGAAGCCTGCTGTTTGATTTCCCGGAGGATAGGGATGCGAGAAGAGTGGAGAATGAGTTTATGTTTGGACCGTCTCTGCTGATCTGCGCGGTTACGGAGCCCATGTATTATGGTCCGGAGAGTACTGAGCTTAACAGGGAAAAAACATGGGAGTGTTATCTGCCGGCTGGTATGAGCTGGTATGATTACTGGACCAATGAGAAATACGAGGGCGGCCAGTATGTGACGGTGGAGGCACCGATTGACCGGATCCCGATTTTCGTGAAGGCTGGTGCGGTCATTCCAGTGGCGGATGGACTGGTTTATGCAGAGCAGGAGCCAGAGCAGCCAGTGCAGATCATGGTTTATCCTGGTGCGGACGGGGAGTTTGTGCTGTATGAGGATGAAGGAAATAACTATAACTTTGAGAATGGGGCGTATGCGACGACCAGATTCCAGTGGAAGGATGAGGCTGGACAGCTGCTGATCGGGCATAGAGAGGGCAGCTTCCCGGGAATGCGGGAAGCGGTCTATGAGACGGTGATTGTAAAATAGGGGGAAGCCGCGGCGCGGACGCCGAAAGAGAAAAAGTTGGAATTCACTTCGGGTTAGCACAGGTGTTGAAAGTAGGGAGAAGGAAAACTATATGAGAGTAGAAAGAAACAAGGCTATATTTACAGAGCCACCGGCGGCTGTGCCAGATGGAAATGTGGATGTGTCGGGGAGCGGAAGGTGGAAGATCTGGCAGAATGCGGGGACGAAGATTGACGCGCCGATTTTGGGAAATGGAGATCTGCTGGCAGCAGTGGCTGGAGATGGGAGATATCCCCAGTTCTGGTTTACCACCAATGACTTCTGGCAGATGGAGAGCGCGGCGAACTGGGAATTCTTTCATGATAACAGTTCTGCCAAATGTGATCCTGCGGTAAGCGGCGGAAGCCCCCGGCCGGTAGGGCGCATGGTGTTTGATATTCCTGCCATGGAAGGGGCAAAGTGGTATACGGAGCAGAATTTTGCCACTGGGGAAACGATAACAATATTGACAAATTCTGCTGGGGAGAAATGCTCTCTGAAAAGCTGGGTGGCTGCGGATGAGAACATTCTTGTGGTAGAGTTTGAGAGTGAGACAGACCTGGATCTGGAATTTGATTTTTATTTTCCAGACGAAACGGGAAAAGGCTGCGAAAAAGCTGTGGATGTCTGGGGAAGCGGCGAGTCGGAGTATATCCAGAATGGGATGTTCGTAGGACTGGTGACAGGGCGCCCGCTGCAGGTGAAGAAAATTGGCGGCGGGATTGTAAGTGGATACCGGCAGTTTTCTGATCATGTGGATATTCCAACTAAGGTGGGATTCGCAGGGGGATTTCTGAAGGAAACGAAAGGATTTGGAAATACAGGGAAGCTAAGTGACAGAAGCACTCATAGAAAAATAAAAGCTGGTAAGAAGGCGACTTTTGTTCTGCCAGTGCGCTCCTGGGCGAAGTGCAGCAGACCTTATGAGTATGCTTTTTCCCGGGCAAGGTGGATAACGGCAGAAGATGTGGAAGCTCTTCATGAACGGCACCTGGCATGGTGGAAAAAGTTCTGGAGCGTTTCTGAAATTGTCCTGGATGATCCGGTGATCGAGCAGCGGTATTATTTATCCAAATACATGCTGGCGAGCGTATCCCGGGATCCAGAATATCCGCCCAATATTCTTGGAATCAGCACTTTTGACCGCCCAGCCTGGAATGGAAATTATAAGATCAACTACAATCATCAGTCTCCCTATCTGAATCTGATGGTTTCCGGACATTTCCAGCAGTCCGATCCCCATGATGCGCCTTATCTGAAACTGATGGAAATTTCAGATGAGATGTGTAAGCGGCTGCTTCACCATGAGGGGCTTTATTATCCACTGGGACTTGGACCTCATGGACTAGTAAGCGAGGCTCTGCTTTTACATATGAAATCACCTGCCATTCACGGTGCTTTGAATATGATCTACCGTTATGGGATCACGGAGGATGAGACATATGCGCAGAGAGTTTACCCTTATCTTCGCGGCGTGGCAGATTTCTGGGAAAAGGATCTGGTGTGCAGGGATGGCGTTTACCATGTAGTTGGAGATGGCATGCACGAGCGTACAGATGGAAATATCCGTGACAATGGTGTGCCAGAGGATCCGGTGAATACATTAGGTTATCTGAAAACCTTCTTTACCTGGATGCCGAAAATCAGTGAGGCTCTTGGCCTGGATGAGAAAAAGAGGGAAAAATGGCTGGAAATTGCAGAGAACCTGGCGCCTTATCCAAAGGGGACCATTCGGGAGATTCAGGATAATCCCACTCTTTGGAAAGAGGTGGATGTGAAGCTGGAGGATCTGCTTCCGGAAGAAATGCTGGACAAAGAGATTTATTATGATGAAGGTGTTGGAGGCAAATGGTCTTTTCATTTTCCGGGAAATGTAATGCAGATTTACCCGGGCAATGCAATTGGACTGGGAAGTGATCCGGAAGAACTGGAAGTGGCGCGAAATACGGTGCAGATTCATGCAATGGTGGAGAATGCACTGGGGGAACTTGAATATAAGAGGGCACTTGAAAAAGCAGAAGGCGTGAAAAATCCTCATTTCTACAAAGCTGGCGCCTTTAACGCGTCCAACTTAAGCTGCCTGTTTTTTACTGCCGCAGTGCGTGTAGGCTACGATCCGGAAATCATCTGGAAAGAAATGCGCGACATGATTCTTAACCGTGGAATTCCTAATGGTTTCCTGAAGGAAAACCCTCACGGAATCGAGCAGTTGAACACCATCCCGGATGCCATCCAGGAGATGATGCTGCAAAGCTACGAAGGTGTGATCCGCATTTTCCCAGTATGGCCAAGAGTGAAGCATCCCAATGCCTCTTTCCGAAATTTCCGCGCCTGGGGCGGCTTTGAGGTAAGCGCTGCCCTGAAAAACGGCGAAGTAGAGCGGGTTACCATACTCAGCCACAAAGAGCACCCATGCAGAATCGAAAATCCATGGCCAGGAAAATCTGTGAAGGTTTCCTATGAATATGGAAGACCGAATGAAGTGCATTTCGGAGAATATATAAATATAGAATTGCATAAAGAAGAACATGCAGAATTGTTTATTTAGTGTATTGGATTCCAGCCAGTACACAGCGTTCGGGCAATGGGTATTACTCCAGCGAACCATTTCAGGCGCGCCCTTAGCGTAAGCGAAATCCACTGCTTACGGAGAATTAATCGTGAAGGCTCTCCTGAACGATTTAGTCGCAGCTAGCAGTTAGTTCGCTGGAGCGTTGCGTCGGTGAGTGAGTAATACCCCTTGTCCGAATGCGTCCCTTTTGAAACCCTTTTACCCCCTAAACTCCAACGGGCTTTTCCCCGTATGCTTCTTAAAGATCCTGCTAAAATACCCCTGATCGTGATACCCGCACATTTCCCCAATCTGCTTCACGGACAGCCCCGGCTCATGGAGCAGAAGCCGCTGGGCATGGCTCATGCGCAGGTTGATCAGATATTTGGACGGGGTACAGTCGTAGACCTGACAGAAAATTTTGGTCAGGTAGCTGGGACTGTAGTTCATGTTGTCTGCGATCAGGTTTAGATTAATGTCCTCGCTGTAATTTTTTACAATAAAATCCTTCAGCAAAGATGCGATCTGAGTAGGTGTCATGGCAGCAGTCTGAGCATTAAACACTTCTTCATAATCATTTCCGGCAATCTGAAATTCCTGCTTGATCTTCGACAAAGATTCCTTCAGTTCATCGGGATCAACCGGTTTCAGCAGATAATCAGAAACCTTCAAAGTAATGGCCTTTTTCGCATATTCGAAATCTGAAAATCCACTGGTAATAATAAATTTGGTAAATGGAAACTGCTCCCGCACTTTTGTGAGCAGGGTAATTCCATCCATCACAGGCATACGGATATCCGTAACCACAAGATCAGGGCTAAGCTTCTCTACCAGAGCCAGGGCCTGATCGCCTGTCTGTGCAGTTCCTGCCACCTGAAAATCCGGATCCGCTTTCTGGATTTTCTGGACAAGATTGTTGAGCAGAAGTTCTTCATCCTCCGCAACGATGACAGTGTACTTCATACTATTTTTAATTCCTCCTTGAGTGGCTGCGAAAGTCCCAATTGACAGTCATGAATTTCTCATGGAGACATGGGAAATTTATAAATGCCGGGGATGTCAGCCAGATTATTCACTTATGTTGTCAGCCTCATTCGCTGGGCTGTCTGTCCTGGAAAAATACCGCCCAATAGACACGATCCCATGTCCCTCAGCCGTATTTCCATATCTGAAAATAATATCTCCTTTACAGAATATTTTCCATCTGAGATACACATTTATGGTTCCCAGACCATTTATCTTCAGCTCCGGAAGTCCCGGATTCTGAATGGCTTTCATAATGTTGGCGGTGATCCGCTCCTTGGCTTCCTCCGTAAAGCCAGGACCGGAATCTGTCACCTCAATCTGCCAGCTTCCCTCAGTGACCACACTGGTAATGGAAATGTTCCATGGTGGTGCACAGTTCGAACCATAGCGAATGGCATTCTCCACAATAGGCTGGATGATCAGTTTGGGGACAGGCTGGGAAAGAAGGCTCTCGTCCACGTCGATGGTGTAATTCAGACTGGACTGATAACGGACCTTCATGCAGTACAGATACTTCTGCACGTAATCCAGTTCATCCTTCAAAGTCACCGTTGTCTCCACGGTGCTGGTAATATAACGCATGATCTGGGAAAGATTCCGGCACATTTTTACCACCGTCTCAGAATCTCCGTTCTCTGCCAAAACCATAATGCTGGACAAGGTATTGTAGTAAAAATGAGGGTTGATCTGAGTCTGTAAAGCCATGCTTCTGGCTTTCATTTCCTGCTCCTTTGCCTGATTCAGCTGCTCCATGGAATCCTTCAGATTGTCGCTCATCAGCTGAAAGGCCTGGTAAAGCTCCTCCAGCTCATTGACAGAAACCGGGTAGGCGGTGACTTTTTCCTGTCCAAGAGAGTCCAGCTCCATTCGCTGGATAATGTGTTTCAGATGTTTTACCGGTCTTACAACAGAACGGGAAAGACGGTAGGAGATCAAAACAGAGATGGTCAGGAACAAGGCCACGATTGCTGCCAGTACACGAAGGAGATTGTAAACAGGAGCCAGCACTGCTGATTCCGGCAAAACAGTGAGATACGTATATCCCGTGTAAGTGGAAACTGTCCGGGAAGCATATTCTGTTTTCCCGGTGAGCGGGCTGGCCAGGGTGCTGCTGGAGCCATCCGTCTGGGTAAGCTGATAATACGGGGCAAGATTCGCTGCTTCCTGGGAATCAATATCATATGGATAGATCAGATTGCCGTTGCTGTCGAAAACGTAGACATTGGCAGCATCCTCGTGATTTTTCTTTTGATAGGTAATAATACTTTTGAAGATAGATTTACATTGCTTGGCGGTTTCGATAACACCCACACCCCGTTTGTACTGGTTGTTAAAGGAACGGTACAGGGAAATAAACCACTGATCGTACTTGGCAGATTTGGAATATTCCTTGGTGCAGTAGGGCTGGGTGAGGATCTTTTTGCCCTCCAGCTCCCGGGCTGCCTGGATCCATTCCTCCTTGGATCCGTCGGTCTGCTTGACCAGAGTGGAAATTCCTGCTTCCAGTACATATCCGGAGAAGTCGTAAAGATTTACCTGGTCGGCTTTTAACTCTGTTCCGGAAAGGGAAATAAACAGGTCGGACATGTCTGAGAGCATATCGCTGGAAATACTCAGGCCAAAGGACTGGTCCAGAATGGATTTGGACTGATTACTATAGTTAATGTTTACAGATACCGCATCCAGATTGCGGATGGCGGAATCTACCTGTGTCTGAAAACTGGAATTCAGAGTGTTCATAGCGCTGATCTGACTTTCTTTCAGCTGCCGGGAAACAAAAACATAGAAAAAAATGGCAAAAGAAAACAGAATCAGGCAGGCCAGACTGATGTAGGCAAGGAAAAGTTTGGATTGTAAGCTGCGTGTTTTCATCTGGCAGAACCTCCCGTGAGTGTTTAGGAAAAAATCGTTGGGACTTGGGCAGCTGGCTGTATGATGGTGCCAGATGTACAAATCCATAGGTGAAACGTTAAAAATTAGTATAGCATATTTGTACATAAAGTACAAATGAATGAAGGAAAATAACGGTTTTATATATAAGAATTACGTTTGCTTTCGTACGAAAATATGAACTTATGTGAAAATAGTATAATTCACGGTGAAAAAAGTACAAATTGAAAGTAAGAATATCCATGGATTAAGAAGCCCCCAGCTGATAAAATAATATCATCAAAAGGACGAAGGAATCAGCGGAGATTCCTACATGAAAATGCCATTTAATAAAAGGAGGACATGTAAATGAAAAGAAAGAATTTTGTAGCAGTTGCATGTGCAGCTGCAATGATCGCGTCCATGACAAGCGGAATTACTGTATTTGCGGAGAGTACAGATTTTTCTGGTGAAGAGCTGAGCATTCTGGTATCTGCAGGCTGGATGGATAACAGATATGATGAGACAATTGCTCGTTTTGAGGATACCTACGATGTAACCGTAGACCTTCAGACAATCCCGGCTGACCAGTATTCTGATCTGCTTCAGTCCAAGCTGGCTACTGATTCCTGTGCAGATGTTTTCTGGATCCAGTCCAACCCATTTGCAATCGAGTCTACAATCGTTGATCCTGAGAAATATTGTATCGATTTTACAGGAGCTGAGTGGGAAGACCTTATGCCAGAAGCAAGAAAGGCATCCTGCGTATACAATGATAAATTATACGGACTTCAGATCTGGCACAACTCTCCAGAGTACGTAATGGTTTATAACAAGACCATGTTCGAGGAGAATGGCTGGGAAGTTCCTACCACATATGCAGAACTGAAAGACCTTTGCGCAAAGATCGCAGACGAAGGAATCACACCTTGGTTCATGCCAGGTGCAGACGGATGGCAGCATCAGCTGGCATTCTTCCAGATCGGCGGTGTTTATGAGGAAGCTACACCAGGTCTTTACGACGCACTGAATACAAACCAGGCCACATTCGCTGATAATGAGAAAATGCTTGAGGTTCTGAACGAGTTCAAAGAGCTTTCCGATAACGGCTACTTCGGAGAGGACTGGATCGGAACAGACAGCACCAACATGGCAAACGAGTTTGGTGACAGAAACATTGCAATGGCAATGGCAAACTCCAGCTATATTCAGCAGATCAAAGATGACACAGGCACAGAAGATGAGTTCGGTATGTTCCTGATCCCACTTGGCGACAACACCTGGTATCCAACCAACCCGGCTGGTCCTACCATGTTTGGTTACAAGGGAACAGAGCATGAGGATCTTGTAAAAGAATTCTTCAACTTCGTTACCTCCACAGAGAGCCTTCAGGAAATCCTTGACAACTCTCCTGCATACACAAACGTTGATATGAACGACGACGCAGTTGAGCAGCATTGGCTTCCAGAGGAAGAAGAGTTCCTTGCAACTGTAGATGACAGCAAGAAGAGCGTATCTGTTCTTCAGACTGGTACCAAATATACAAACGACTACTGGATGCAGTTCGGCCAGGATATGGTTGCATTCTGCCAGGGCGAGATGGAAGCAAACGATGTTCTTGCAAACATGGACACCAACCGCGCAGAGGCTGCTAAGACTGTAGGCGATGCAAACTGGAACTAATCATTATTGACATTATATTTTAGCAGAAGGTTTTTAATAAGGGTAGATCTTCAGTGCGAAGGAGTTTCTCCTTCGCACTGTTTGGTAAAGAGGAGTAAAGCTGGTCGGCGGATCAAGGCGTTTACTCTAAGGCGGAAGGATGTTCGTTTATTGCGGAGAAAACGGACAAGTACCCTTGAAATGCGGAGAATAGGAGGTACCGCCTGTGAATAAGAAGAAAATTTATCCCCAGTGGTTTTTGATTCTGCCACTGGCTTTATACATCATTTTCTTTTTGCTTCCCAGTATAATGGGTGTTGCATATTCATTCACTGACTGGAATTCAAGAAGCGTATTAAACGGTGTCCATTTTATTGGACTGGACAATTTTAAAGAGATTTTCACATCAAACAAAGATTATTTAAGTGGTATTGGAAATACATTGAAATTCACCATTATTTCCAACATCGTGAAGCTGATCCCGGCACTTCTGATCGCGATCATGCTTCAGGAAGGTCTGAGAGGAAAAGGTTTTTACAGGACCTTACTGTATCTGCCGTCCATCCTTCCATTTGTTATCATCGGTCTTGTTTTCAAGTCCATTTTGAACTATAACAATGGTCTTCTCAATGCAATTCTGGATGCACTTCATCTTGGAATCCTGAAACAGAAATGGCTGTCAGATCTGGGAGTCGTGTGGAAATCCATTTACGGTGTGGATGCATGGCGAGGTATTGGTTATGTTATGACCATTTTCCTTGCAGGCTTAAATACCATTCCGAAGTCTTATTATGAAGCTGCACAGATCGACGGTGCAAATTTTTGGCAGAGACTTCGCTATGTAACACTTCCAATGCTTAGCGGCGCTATTATGATCAACCTGGTATTCGGTATTACATACGGCTTGAAAGTATTTGATATTGTTTACGTTCTGACAAACGGCGGCCCGGGACATGCAACAGAGGTTCTTACCACTTACGCATTCCAGCTTTATTCCAGAGGCCAGTACGGAATGTCTTCCGCACTGAACAGTATCCTGCTTCTGATCACCGCGATTGTTGGTGTTATTATTGTTAAAACTTTAGGAAAACAGGAGGTACAGCAATGACAAAGAAAAAAATTCAGACTTTGCTGAAACATGTGATCTGTATTCTGTTGTGCCTGACCGTTATCCTGCCTTTCTATATGGTAGTGATCAACTCTTTCAAGGATAAGGGAGAGGCTTCCCGAATGAGTCTTGCCCTGCCAAAGGAATGGCTGTTTTCCAACTATACAGAGGTTATTGACAAGGGAAATCTGATCCAGGGCTTTTCAAACAGCTTACTTTACGCACTGGTTGCCACTACTCTTGGTGTTGTGCTCTGTGCAATGGCTGCTTTTGTAATGTGCCGCAAGCGTACCAAATTAAATGTGTTCTTATATTATTTTGTGCTTTGCGGACTGTTTTTCCCTGTAAACTATGTAACACTGGTGAGAGTGCTGACCACTCTTCATCTCAACGATACACGCCAGGGAATTATCATAGTTTTTACCAGTGCCATGATTCCGTTCTGTGTATTTACTATCCGTAACTTTGTGGTTTCCGTTCCTGTGGAACTGGACGAGGCAGCCGTGATCGACGGTGCAGGCCCTCTCAGCCTGTTTTTCAAGATCATCATGCCCCTTCTGAAACCAACTATGGTTACCTGTTTTATCCTGCAGTTCATGGGCGTATGGAGCGATTTCCTCACACCTTTGTATCTGTCCAGCAAGAGCAAAATGTTCCCGATGACCATGGCAGTATATCAGTTCTTCGGGAAAAATAAGAACTACTGGAACTATATTTTTGCAGATATCGTGCTTACCTGTATTCCGGTTATTATCGTGTATATGATCGGACAGAAGTACATCGTAGGCGGTATGACCTCCGGTGCGGTGAAAGAGTGATCTGGAGCCTGCAGCGAGGTAATAATTTATAATTGAAATTCCTTCTAAACCGGGAATGGTTCTTTGAATTTTGGAATTCGGAGAGCTGTTCCCGGTATTTTTTGCCTAAAAGATGTCTGCATTTGCCAGAATGCTGAAAAAATTTATGAAATGTGGTATAGTATCTGGAGAAAATGTAGGAGTGATAAAGTGATGAGACAGAATATTAAGAACAAAACAGATGAGAAAATGTGGAACCGGATTTGTCTGATCCCGGCAATTGTGCTGATATTGCTGGCGGGAATTGATAGTGTCCGTTTTGCAATTCTTGGTGATAAAACTGCGTTTATTACATTTGGGCTGATCGCAGCGGTATTTATGCTGGTGGCGTACACTGCGTGGAAAAGCAGGATGCCGTTTCTGTATTTGGTGATTGCTGTGGCGGCGTTTGTTCTGTATTTTAATACGAATTTTTCTACCAGCACTTATTACTTCAACTGGATGTTTCTGTTGGAAAGCATTGTTGCGGCAGCTGGGGGAATCCTGGGAACTGGGTATATGATCTGGAAAAAGACACCAGTTGAGAAAGCAGCAGTTTTTCCGCTGGTGGCAGCAGTTCTGATTGTGGCAGGGGCGCTGGGATTCTGGAAAACCAGATATGAGGCAGCGCACAGTACACAGGGACAGGCCCGAGATGAATTGTGGGCAGTTCCGGCGAAGTATGATGAGGAAGAGCCGGAGCAGGCTGGAACGGTGGAAGAAGTTGTGTATAATACCAAGGCTTATGCCACTGATGAACGGGATGTGAAAAAGACGGCTTATGTATATCTGCCTTATGGTTACAGCGAGGAGAAAGAGTACAATATTCTTTACCTGATGCATGGAACTGGTGATACTGAAAAGTATTGGCTGAAAACCAATCCATATAATAAAACCATGCTGGACAATATGATCGCAAATGGGGATATTGATCCGCTGATTGTGGTGACTCCGACTTTTTATGTAGAAGATGACTGCGCGGATGATCTGGACCAGCTGACCTATTCTTTTGCAAAAGAGCTTCGGAATGATCTGATGCCGGAGATTGAGTCTTCTTATTCCACTTATGCGAAAACAGCGGATACTGAGGGATTTTCCCAGAGCAGGGATCACCGGGCTTTTGCCGGATTGTCCAGAGGGGCGGTTACCATGTACCATTCTGTGCTGTGCCAGAGTCTTGATTATTTTTCCTGGTTCGGGGCATTCAGTGGAAGCAGAACGGATGCAAAGGTATTTGAGGATACTATTCAGGCTGAGGATTTTGCAGAACTACCCATTCACTATTTGTATGTGGCAAGCGGCAACTTCGACTTCGCCCTGCCGGGACAGGTGCAGGATTACCAGACACTTCTGGATATAGAGCCTCGGCTGACAAGCGGGGTGAATACATGCTTTGATGTATTTCCTATGAGATATCATTCTATGGGCAACTGGCATTTGGCGTTATATAATTATCTGCAGAAGATTTTCTAAGGAGCTGTGGCACAGTTGGCGTATATTTTCAGGCAGGTTGCGTTTTAAGTCGCGCAGCCTGCTTTTTGTTTGGTAGAATACGGATAGAAAATATGTGAAATTGCTATTTTGTGGGTTAAAAGTTCTTCAGAAGGGACGCATTCGGACAATGGGTATTACTCACTCACCGGCGCAACGCTACGATGAACTAATCGCTAACTGCGACTAAGGAGTTCCGGAGAGCCGTCACTCTTAAGTCTTCGTAAGCGCTGGATTTCATCTACGCTAAGGGCGCGCCTGAAATGGTTCGCTGGAGTAATACCCATTGCCCGAACGCTGTGTACTGGCTGAAACTACCAGCACACTAAATAGCAATATAATTGGAGATTTTTTATTATAAAGCAGAGAAAATTTCAGGAGGAAAACATGAAGCAGTCATTTAACGAAAATTGGGTATGCTACAGGAACGGAGAGAAAGAAAAGGCATTTGCAGTTACTCTTCCTCATGATGCCATGCAGCTGGACGAAAGAAGCGAGACAAGTGCTGGCGGTGTAAATACTGGATGGTATGAGGCGCAGGATTATACTTATGAGAAGACATTTATTTTGCCAGAAGAAGCAAAGGATGAGAAAGTGATCCTGGAATTTGAGGGTGTTTACCGGAAGGCTACTGTGTATCTCAATGGGGAAAAAGTGGCTTATCATTCTTATGGATATATCGGATTCTATGTGGATGCCACAAAGCATGTAAAATTCGGGGAAGAGAATGTGATCCGCGTGGAAGTGGTCAACCATGATCAGCCAAACAGCCGCTGGTATTCCGGAACTGGAATTTATCGTCCAGTGTGGCTATATATCGTGCCGAAGAAACATCTGAGATTTGACAGTGTGAAGATTACCACACTGGACTATAAGGAGCCGAAGATCCGCGTGGAGGCATGGCCGAATGGGGCTGGCGAGGTGAAAGTGGAGATTCTGGACAAGCAGGTTGTTGCCAGAAAAGCTGTGGCTGGCGAAAGTGCAGGCCGGACAGACGAGACCATAGAGCAGTGTATTGACGAAAATGCAGTACAACCAACTGTTCAAAATTCTGACAGAGCATCAGATAAGATCATCGCCTTGGAAATTCTCCAGGCAGATGGTAAATTTTCCAGAGAAATTGCTCTTCCGGGAGCAAACCTTTGGAGCCCGGAAGCACCAAATCTTTATACCTGCCGTGTATCCTTCGGCGATGATGTTCAGGAAGAAACCTTCGGAATCCGTGTGGTAAGCTGCACTCCAGAGCATGGCTTCTGTATCAACGGAAAACGTGTCCTGTTAAAAGGTGGCTGTATCCATCACGATAACGGTCTTCTTGGTGCATGTGCGTATGAATTTGCAGAACACCGTAAAATCCGCATCCTTCTGGACGCTGGCTATAATGCAATCCGTTCTGCACATAACCCATGCTCCAAAGCACTTCTTCGCGCCTGTGACGAGATGGGAATGCTTGTAATGGACGAATATATTGATGGCTGGTATATCCATAAAACAAAGTATGACTATGCAGATGAGATTCTGGATAACTACAGAAAAGACTTAAAAGATATGGTGGATAAGGACTATAATCATCCATCTGTGATTATGTATTCTACAGGAAATGAAGTGTCTGAGACTGCGCAGAAAAAGGGAATTGCCCTTACAAAATCCCTTACAGACAGACTTCATGAGCTGGATCCCACCCGTCCTGTAAGCTGCGGAATCAATATCTTTTTTAACTTCTTAAGCTCTATGGGATTTGGTGTTTACAGCGATAAAAAAGCAGACGAAGCTGCTGAGAATGCCAAGAAGAAAAAGGCTGTGGGAAGTGAATTTTATAACACGGTAGCCGGAATTTTTGGTGCCGGATTTATGAAAACAGGAGCAACTCTTTATCCATGTGATGTGAAAACAAGAGATGCATATGCCAATATGGACGTGGCAGGATATAACTATGGAATCAAGCGTTACCGTCATGACCTAAAGAAGTATCCCAAGCGAATTATTCTTGGAAGTGAAACCTTCTGTGCTGATGCTTACAGATTTATGCAGGAAGCAAAACGTGATAAGCGTATCATTGGTGATTTCGTCTGGGCGGCTCAGGATTATCTGGGTGAGGTTGGAATCGGCGCATGGGAATATAAGGATTATGCACCTCGTTTTGATGGCGGCTGTGGCTGGGTAAGTGCCGGATCAGGCCGGATTGATCTCACAGGAAAGCCTCTTGGCGAGATGGCATATACCAGAGTTGCCTTTGAACTGGAGGATCTGGCAATTGCAGTTATGCCGGTTGATCACACAAAGGATGCCCATTCCCCATCTGCATGGAAAATGACAAATGCAATAGAAAGCTGGTCCTGGGAAGGCTGTGACGGGAATGCGGCAAAAGTAGAAGTTTACACCCGTGCAGATCATGTGAAGCTGTATATAAACGGTAAATGTATAGGCACTAAAAAGCCCAAAAATGGCTGTAAGGTATTCTTTGATACAACCTATCAGAATGGAGAAATCAAGGCTGTTGCCTATGATGCAAATGACAATATAATTGCAGAAAGGACACTGACAACAGCTGGAAAAGAGACGATTCTTGTGGCAGAACCAGAGCTTACCCGCGTGAATGCAGACACCGATCTTTGTTATGTGAGAATGCGCTATACAGACGAAAATGGTCAGACAAAACCGCTGGCAAAGGGCAGAATCAGGCTTACTGTAGAAGGTGGTGAGCTTCTGGCATTTGGAAGCGCCTGCCCATACTATCCGGAAAGCTACCAGAGCAATGAGACAGATACTTATTATGGAGAAGCGCTGGCGATTATCCGTCCACAGGCTGGAGCTGGTAAAGTAGTTGTGAAAGCTGAATCTGAGCTTGGAAATGCAGAGACGGAGATTGAAATATTAGATTGATTTAAAGTTCATATGCTTACCAGTTTTGCCAGAAACGGTTCCAAATTTGCCGAATTTTTCACAAATCCCATTCCTTTTGCTATAGTAAATCCAGCGGTTCAAACAGAACTGAAAGGACAGAGTAACTATCTGAAAAGTATGTGTTTATCTGTCAAAGGAAATTTACTAGGAGGAAAGGAAATATGAAAAAGCATACCGGGAAAATCTGGCGTGGTTTGGCAACAACTACAGCCTCACTTCTCACGATCACATTGGGCGGAAGTTCAATTGCAAATGCAAGAGTGGATTTCATTAATGCGACACTTGGAACCTCAAGCTACAAAATCGAGCAGGGAGATTCTGACTCTGATGGCATTTATTATGAATCTGAATTTGACAATGTAGAGGATCTGGTAAAGGCTAAAGAACAGCTGGCTGCTGAAATTTCTTCAGAAGGTTCCGTTTTATTCAAAAATACAGATCAGACCCTTCCACTTGACAAATCCAAAGAAGCTGTTACCCTCTGGGGCTTAAACAGCCATCTTCCGGGAACCGGCGGATTAATTGGTTCCTCTGTTGTGGCTGATTCAGAGGATGGTCAGATCGCTTATGGTATTGAAGAAGCTATGGATGAAAGAGGCTTCACAGTAAATGAAACCATGAAAGGCTTTTATGCAAGTGAAACCTGCGCGCCATATTACAGAAAAGCTTCTTTCTTTGGAAATGAAGTTCCGGGCCATAGCCTTGTACCTGCTTTTTCCGCTTCTTATAATGAAGCGGATACATATACAGTAGGTGAGGCACCTGCTGAACTTTACACAGATGATATTCTGGAATCTGCTAAGGATACAACAGCAGTTGTTGTTCTTTCCCGAGACAGTTCAGAGGCGTCTGACTACAGCACAAATATGAAGGATCCTAATGGGGACAGCTTCGACACACCGATGTCTATCTCAGCTTACGAAAAAGAGATGATCCAGCTTGCAAAGGAAAATAGCAATGGAAAGGTGATCGTTTTGATCAACTCTGACGTTCCTATGGAAATCCAGGAACTGAAGGATGATCCGGAGATTGGAGCAATTCTTTGGACTGGACTTCCGGGAATGAATGGATTCCTTGGAGTATGTGATGTACTTTCTGGCGATGTGAATCCATCCGGTCATATTTCTGATACTTATGCCACAAGTTCTGTTTCTGCTCCGGCAATGACCAACTTTGGTCTTTATACTTATACTAATGCTTCCAATGCAGAATCTGGTGCAGAACTTACAGAAGCAGACAAGGGTGACTGGTATGTAGTAGAAACTGAAGGTATCTATGTTGGTTATAAATATTATGAAACCCGTTACGAGGATACTGTTCTGGATCAGGGAAATGCAGACACCACAGAAGGCTCTTCTACTGGCAAAGCATGGAACTATGTAGATGAAGTAACTTATCCGTTTGGATATGGTTTATCTTATACAACCTTTACTCAGGAGCTGGAAAGTGTAGATGTAATATCTGGGGAAAAGGGACTTGCAAAAGTGAAGGTAACCAATACCGGTGACGTTGCCGGAAAAGATGTTGTCCAGCTTTATGTACAGACACCATATATAGAGGGCGGACTGGAGAAAGCTTCTATTCAGCTTCTTGATTTTGGAAAAACAGAGGTTCTTGAGCCTGGCGAATCACAGACTCTGGAAATTGAGTTCGCTCCGGAATATATGGCAAGCTATGATGAAAAAGCTGTAAAAGAAGATGGAACAGAGGGCGCATGGGTGCTGGATTCCGGTGATTATTATTTCACAATCGGAAACGGTGCGCATGAAGCATTAAACAATGTCTTGGCGGTAAAAACAGATTCCACAGACGATCTGATCACAATTACAGACGATGAAACAATTGAGCCGGAAAATGTAGTGACAGTTTCTCTTGGTGAAGATAAAGAGACTTATTCTGAAAACGTAGAGAATGCATTCCAGGATTGCGATATTAACAATCTGATCCCGGATACTGCTGAATACACTACACGTTCTGACTGGAGCAAGGGCTGGAAAGAAGTGGAAAGCATTACTCCAATAGAGGAAATGATGAAAGGTCTTACAAACTCCACTTATGAACTTACTGAGAACAATGACGAAGAAGTTGTCTGGGGAGCTGACAACGGATTAAGCACCGTTGATTTCCTCCAGTTTAATGAGGATGGAACTTTCGCAGGCGCACTTCCTCTGTCTGATGAAAAATGGGATCAGCTTATGGATCAGCTGACTTTGGAAGAGGCTGCCAACTTTATTGAGAAAGCAGGAGATAAAAACTTTGAGAAGCTGGATTCTATTTTCCTGCCAGAAGCAATCTGGTATGACGGACCGATCGGTTACAGCTACGACCAGATTGCAGGATATGCAACCCGCTGGAATGAATCCAACTCTTCCGAGCCGACTTATGTTTCTTCAGACAACGAATATGCTTCCTACTCTATGAGCTCCATGCCTACAGAACCTGTAGTTGCAGCAACATTCAATAAAGAACTTGTAGAGAGAGAAGGAGAGCTCTTTGGTGAAGATGGATTGTGGTCCAATGCCAACTCCATTGCAGCACCTGGTCTTAACATTCACCGTGCACCTTACTGCTCCAGAAATCATGAATATTATTCAGAAGATGCCATGCTTACCAACCTGTTGGGACAGGCTGTCTGCAAAGGCGGAAAATCCAAAGGTCTTATGATGATGCCGAAACACTATATCATGAATCATCAGGAGTTAAACCGTTCCGGTGTTTCCACATTCTTCACAGAGCAGGCTGCAAGGGAAAATGAACTCCGCGCATTCCAGGGAGCTATGGAAAATAACTATGCGCAGGGAATCATGACAGGCTTCAACCGTCTTGGAACTGTATATTCAGGAGCTTCCGAAGCTTCACAGGTGCAGGTTGCACGTAACGAGTGGGGCTTTGAAGGCTGGATCGTAACAGATATGATCAACGGTGCTGATTACATGAACTGGAGAGATATTGTATTTGGCGGCGGTGGCGGATGTCTTACAACTTCCGCATATGAAAGCGCTAATATTGGTTCCATGACTTCAACCGAGAACCTGAAGCTGATTGCAAAGGACTCTGCTTTCCAGAAAAAGATGAAAGAAACAATTAAATATTTCGTATATAATACAGTTGCAAGTAATGATATGAATACAATTACAACCTCCACTAAATATATTCACGTTCTTACATGGTGGCAGATTGCCTTTATGGCAGCAGAGGTGGTATTTGGACTTCTGACACTTTTGTTTGCAGTTATGTACCTTCGAAATTCACTTCGCAAAAAGACAGTTTACGTGAAGGAGGACAAGTAATATGGGATATCTGAAAAATAAAACATTTGGTTTTTACTTAAGCTTTGTGGCTGCAATCCTTGCGCTGATCGGCTTTGTAATGTACCGCCAGGCAGGACATACAGAATCTTATATTGAGGTTCTGCTGCTTGTAACAGTGGTTCTGCAGATTCTTGCGATGATCGTTTTGAAGGTGGCACCTGATTTTAAGTGGACAAGCCTTCTGCTTACTGCAAATGCAATTCTGACTGCAGCAGCACTTGTTAACAGTTTTTATACACAAGTTGATTTTATTGGATATGTGGTATCAGGACTTTATGAGTTTGCAACCATAAAGAAATTCATAATTTCAGCCGTACTTATGGCACTTTCCATGATTGCATATATTGTTTCCTCTTATTCTGGATTTCAGAAATGCACTTGTAAGGATGAGACAAAAGCTTGATTTATCTGCTGTAAAATATGGCACAAATTAATATTTACATGGTATAATAAAAAAGCCGGAATGCCCAAAAGGACTCCGGCTTTTGCCGTATACCATGGAGGATAACTATGATTACCATTGCTATTGTGGAAGATGATAAGAAAAGTGCAAAAATTCTTCAAGACTATATATTACGCTATTCAGAAGAAAAACAGGAACCGTTAGCTGTAGAATGCTTTGAAAACGGATTAAATTTTATCAGCGATTATAAAGCCAGCTGCGACATTGCTCTTATGGATATTGAAATGCCTCATATGAATGGTCTTGACACCGCCAGAAAACTGCGGGAATTTGATAGCCAGATTCCTCTTATTTTTATTACCAATATGGCACAATATGCCATTAACGGATATGAAGTGCAGGCTCTTGATTTTATGGTAAAGCCTATTGAATATTTCAACTTTTCGCTGAAACTGGACAAAGCGATCCGAATCTGTAAAAAGCTTCATGGTTATCAGATATATGTTCCTTCTGAACAGGGAACTGTTAAAATTGATATTGCAGATCTGATTTATATTGAAAGTGCAAAGCATTATCTTTATCTTCATACTTCGAAAGAGACCTTTCGCCTGCGAAGCACAATGGGAGATTTTATAGCACAGCTTCCGACAGGTCGCTTCTCCTGTTGCAGCAAATCCTTTTGTGTAAATCTGGAATGGATTTCCCGCTATCAGGGAAACAGCGTGTTTGTAAATGGAAAGGAATTATCGATTTCCCGTTCTTATAAAAAAACTTTTATAGATCAAATGACAATGTACATTAACCGGGGAGGAAACTGACGTGGCAATTTATGAAATATTAGCTTCATCTACAAGTGAAATACAGGGAATTACCTGTTTTATCATCCAGCTTTTTATAGCGGAAGCTATGTTCTTTTTCCATCTAAAAAAAGGAAACGCTTCTGGTTACGCCTGCTTGTAGGGGGAACTGCCTGTCTGCTTTTGGGAGTTACCCTTCCAATTATAATTGGTCAATATATAAGCGGAATTCGAACCTTTATTGTGCTTGTTTTTATGCAGCTTTACATGTGGTTTTGCTTCAGGCGTTCTTTTTTGGATATTTTATTTTGTACAATTGGAGCTTTTACTGTACAGAATCTTGGAAGCAATATTCAGGTGCTGATTTGTATCGTGACCAAAACTTCTTTCAAGATGCTTTCCACGGAAATGGTCATTGGATTTACCATTGTATATATTATTTGCTATCTCACTTGTGCAGCAAAAATAAAAAATTTTCCGAATATCAGCCAGAACAGAGTCCGTGTACTTTGGGTAGCCATTATTTCCTTATGTGTCTGCTGGCTCCTTCAGAGCTGGCTGATCAGTGAAAAGCTGGATATGGTTATGGTGTGCCGTGTTCCATTTGCATTCTGCTGTATTTTATCTCTTTTTATGCAGTTTGGGCTTCTGGAGCAGTCCCGGCTCAATGAAGAAAATCTGGCTCTTGAGCAGTTAATAAAGGAAAATGCAAAACAGTATGAGTTGTCAAAGAAAACAGTTGAAATCATTAACATGAAATGTCATGATCTTAAGCACCGGATTCTGGAATTGGAACAAGCCGGAAATGCAGATCATGGCCAGCTGGAAGAAATACGTAAAGCAGTAGATATTTATGACGGGCTTGCGAAAACAGGCTGCCAGCCATTGGATATTATTCTTTCAGAAAAGAATCTTCTTTGTGAAAAATATCAAATTAAGTTTTCATATATGATTGATGGAGAGAAGCTTACTGGTATTAAATCGGGAGATATCGCTGCTATATTTGGAAATGCTTTAGATAACGCTATTGAATGTGCAGCGGAGCTGCCAGTTGAAAAGAGAATTATCAGCCTCATCGGATATGCGAGACAGGATGTGATGGGGATTCATATTGAGAATTATTGCGAGGATGAACTGGAATTTCGTAATGGGCTTCCAGTGAGTACCAAAGGAGATGATAATTATCATGGCTTTGGCATGAAAAGTATTCAATATGTGGTGGAAAAATATGGCGGAAATCTTGTGGCGAATTTGGAAGAAAAGATTTTTAGTGTAGATATTATTTTTCCAGTTCTAGATTAGAGCCTTTTTCAAACTGGGGAGGTGCCTTTTTTTGAACGCAGATAAGTATTCTCCCGCTTCAAGTGCGCGGAGCACTAAGCGGCAGGTGAGGGGGGATGCTTCTGTCAGTGGGAGCCTTCAGCTCCTACTGACAGATCACGAAGCGACTGCGTTCATGAGCAAGTAGCGAAGCGGACCTGGAATGTCCGCTTTACTAATATACGACAGCAATAAGTTAACTGGTAGTATTCCGGCGAATCAGCACCGGAGTGATCTGTTTGTGAATTGGCTTTTCCAGTGGCTTAGGCGCTCGCTTTTTTTGCTCTTCCATCTGCTGCACCAGAAGCTCCATGGCAGTCTGTGCAATAACATCAATTTGCTGACCGACAGTTGTGATCGGAAGGATTGATTCACTGGCAATTGGAGAATTATCAAAACCTATAATTTCGTAAGTAGGTGGTAATTTACCATATTTCTGGAAAATTAAATTGAGAAACATATTGGCATAGGTATCATTCGCAAGAAAGATACCTTTTTTTTGATTCGGATACTTTTCTTCAATTCTTGTAAAGATACGTCTTATCACATTTAAAATCTCTTGATAAGAATTGCCGCTTACGCTTAGATCAATGTCATAAGGAACCTGATATTCTTTACATGTTTCCTCAAATGCACGTATACGATCATAAGCCGGGACTGTTTTTTCAACATTGACATTGATATGAATCAATATATCACATTTATCACGAATTAACAGGGAGGTAGCCTGAAGGGAACCCATATAATTGTCAGTGGTAATGCTGCTGATATATTCTGCCTCTCGCTCAATGGCAATGACAGGAATCTGATAGGAAGCCAGTTTTTGGGATGACAGTGTATGGCTTAAAACAATAAGCCCCTCAATCTGATAGGAAAGAAGCTCTTCAATATACTGTTGTTCCTCTTCGGCACCGTGTTCACTGGAAAAAACAAGAAATTTGTAATGGTAGTTACTATAGCTTGAAAGAAGCTGTGTCAGCATTTCAGAGTAGTAATGCAAGTAGAGATTTGGAATAATAATTCCGATAAACTCACTTTTACCATTTGCCAGAACTTTTGCAAGTTTATTTTTTTTATAGCCAAGGGTATCAAGGGCCTGTGAAATCTTTTCCTGATTTTCAAGCGTAAGAGAATCGGGATGATTGAAATACCGTGATATTGTAGTTTTTGAAAAATGAGTATATTCTGCAATATCTGCAAATGTCACCTGTTTTTTTGCCATAAAAATTTAATCTCCTTATAAATAAATGAGAATAATATTGGGGAATCTTTTAATTACTGGGATTATATTATTTTTTTAGTATAGCAATTATTTAAAAAAAAGGCAATGATAAAATAACCGATTACGTAACCGGTTATTTTAGCTTGAAAAAGTGTTGACATATGAACTTGGATGTAGTAACATTGAGCCATAAAGTAACCGGTTACTTAACCGGTTACAAGAACGGAAAAGGAAAGGAATGGAGGAGAAGTGCATGAAAAGAATGCAGAACCAAACAATGCCCGTGAAAAAGCAAACGTGGAGAGATAAGGCTACATATGTGAAGAAAAACTGGCAGTTATATCTTTTTTTCTTAATGCCAGGACTTTTACTGACAATCATTTTTAAGTATCTTCCTATGGGGGGACTTCTGATTGCATTTGAGGATTACAACGTAATCAAGGGAGTACTTGGAAGTCCATGGGTTGGACTTGAATATTTCAGGCGGTTTTTATCTTCACCGGATTTTATGAACTACCTGTTGAATACGTTAAAACTGAGTATTTATGGACTGTTGTGGGGCTTTCCGGTTCCGATCATTCTGGCATTGCTTTTAAATCGTATCCGCAGAACCGGAGTTAAGAAGAAAGTACAGCTTCTGGTCTATATGCCGAACTTTATATCTGTAATTGTACTTTGCGGTATGGTACGAATGCTGCTTTCTCCGGTTGGACCTCTGAATAAGCTTTTAGGAATCAGTACAAACTGGATGACAATGCCATCTGCTTTCCGTACCATTTACATAGCAAGTGGAATCTGGCAGACAGCAGGCTGGGCCTCTATTATGTACACTGCTGCTTTATCCAATGCAAGCAAAGAACTGGAAGAAGCAGCTATTATGGATGGTGCAAATCTTCTGCAGCAGATCTGGTATGTGGAGCTTCCTGCAATTAAGAATATTATTGTAATTCAGTTTATTCTGCAGGCTGGAAATATTATGAGTATTGGATTTGAGAAAGCCTATGCATTACAGACAGATATGAACCTGCCGGCATCAGAAATTTTATCAACATATGTATACCGTATTGGTCTTTTGAACGGCGATTATGGTTATTCTACGGCTGTTGGTCTGTTTAATTCAGTAGTAAATGTAATTCTGTTAGTTTTTGTAAACTGGGTGGTAAAGAAGCTGAACGACGGAGAAGGATTATAGGAGGAAGCGAAAATGGAGAAAATAAAGAAAAAATATTCGAAGACAGACTGTATGATCCTTGGAATTGGATTCCTGATTCTTGGACTGTTTGTACTTTCTATTGCAATTCCAATCGTGTATGTAGTGCTGGCCTCTTTTATGGATCCTACAGTTTTGAATAATCAGGGACTGAGTTTTCATATTAAGGACTGGACTTTGGATGCATATCGCAGAGTACTGGAAAATGAGATGATCTGGCGTGGATTCCTGAATTCTTTTCTGTATTCACTTGCATTTACAGCTATTTCTGTTTTTATAACATTGCTGGCAGCGTATCCATTGTCCAAGAAGGAATTTGTGGGAAGAAAATTTTTCAATCTCATTTTCCTGATTACAATGTTCTTTGGCGGTGGAATGATCCCGACTTTTATTTTAATCAATCAGTTGCATATGGTAAATACAGTCTGGGCAGTTTTGATTCCTGGAGCATTTAATGTATGGAATATGATCCTTGCAAGAACATACTACCAGTCAATCCCGGCAGAATTAAGAGAAGCTTCCGCAATTGACGGAGCCAATGAGATCCAGCATTTCTTCAAAATCATGATGCCGGTATGCAAGCCAATCATTGCAGTACTTGCACTGTGGTCATTTGTAGGAATGTGGAACAGCTATTTTGATGCAATGATTTATCTGAATGATGCAAATCTTCAGCCTCTGCAGTTAGTACTTCGTTCCATTCTGGTACAGAATACTCCGCAGCCAGGTATGATTGCAGATATTCAGAGTACTGCTGAAATGGCAAAGGTAGCGGAACAGCTGAAATATGCAACCATTGTAGTATCAAGCTTACCGCTTTTAGTAATGTACCCATTCTTCCAGAAGTATTTTGATCAGGGAATTATGGTCGGATCAGTAAAAGGCTGATAAGAAAGGAACGATACAGATATGAAGAAAAACAGAGTAAAAGGTTTACTTGCACTTGGACTTTCTTTGACGATGATGATAAGTACAGCAGGGTGTGGAAAAGAGCAGCAGCTTAATGCGGAGATCAGCCCGGACACACCAGTATCTGAGGTACAGTTTCCATTAAAGGAAACAGAGGAGCTTTCTTTTATTACAAGTGCACCGGCTACTTCCACACAGGATCCCAATGAAAGAGTGATTTTCCAGCGACTGGAAGAACAGACAAATGTTCATATTGACTGGACCTGCTTTGTATCCGATCAGTTTTCCGATAAAAAGAATCTGGCATTGGCTCAGTTTGGAAATCTGCCGGATGGTCTGTTTAATGCAGGTATGAGTGATTATGACCTGCTGCGTTATGCCAAGCAGGGAATTATTATTCCATTGGAAAATCTGATTGACAAATATATGCCGAATCTTCAGGCTGTGTTTGAAAAATACCCAGAGTACAGGACTATGTGCACAGCACCGGATGGACATATCTATTCTTTCCCGTGGATTGAACAGCTTGGTGCAGGAAAAGAAGCAATTCAGGCGATTGGAGATATTCCATATATTAATAAAAAATGGCTTGACTACCTTGGACTTGAGATTCCTACAACAACAGACGAACTGGAACAGGTACTGATTCAGTTCCGCGATCATGCAGAAGAACTGGAGAAAGAATTTTCCATTGAAGGTGATGTAATTCCAATGTCCTTTATTATCAATAACGGAGATCAGGATCCGGCGATTTTAATAAATGGATTTGGAGAGGGTTACGGAGACACAGGAGATCATTTCGCGGTAACAGATGAAGGAAAAGTAATTTATACAACTGTTCAGGAAGGCTACAAGGAAGGAATTGAATGGCTTCATAAACTGGTGACAGAAGACCTTGTAGATCCGGAAGCCTTTACACAGGAGTGGTCTACTTATGTTGCAAAAGGAAAGAATCACCGTTACGGACTCTGCTTCACATGGGATATTGCGAATATAGATAACAATACAGATTATGTGATGCTTCCGGCACTGACCGGGCCGGATGGCATGAGAAATATTACCAGACAGAACAACAGTGAAACCAGTGGATTTGACCGTGGAAGATGTGTTCTTACATCCAGCTGTCGTAATACAGCACTTGCTGCTGCATGGATTGATCAGATGTATGCACCCCTCCAGTCTCCGCAGAATAACTGGGGTACTTATGGCGAAGAGGATTCCTTTAACATTTTTGAACTGTCTACAAACAAAGACGGCGGCGAAATGTTAAAACATATGGATTTGGGAGAGCAGTCTCCAGTGGAAGTGCGTGAGGCGCAATCTGTAAATGGCCCTCTGGCCGTGCTGAATGAATATTATGATGTATATGTGACACAGCCGGAAGATGCAAAATGGCGTCTGGATAATATGCACGAGACATATTTACAGGATATGAACAGCAAATATGTTTATCCGAATGTATTTATGAGTATTGATGATACAAACAAAGTATCACAGTATGATACCGATATTAAAAAATATGCAGAACAGAAGAAAGCTGACTGGATCCTGAATGGAGGAATAGAGGAAGAATGGGATTCCTACCTGGAAAAAATGGAGAAGTACGGACTTTCTGATTATCTTTCAATCAAACAGAAATATTTTGATCAGTATCAGGAATCCTTAAGCGCGGAAAAGTAACAAAAGATGTAAGAACTGAACAACGACTTTGACAGGAGATTTTTCATGAGCGAAATGTTAGAAAAGGCAAGAAAATATGAATTTACACAGGGACAGCAGATTAAAGCGGAAGACAGACCGGCTTTTCATATAACTCCTTATGTTGGATGGATGAATGATCCCAATGGATTTTCCTGCTATAAGGGAGACTACCATTTGTTTTATCAGTATAATCCATATAACACACATTGGGACAGCATGCACTGGGGGCATGTGGTAAGTAAGGATCTGCTGCATTGGGACTATCTCCCGGCAGCATTGGCACCAGACCAGGATTACGATAAAGTGGGCTGCTTTTCCGGAAGTGCCATAGAGCTGGAGGACGGCAGACAGCTGCTTATGTATACAGCTGTGGACCGGGAAATACTGGAGGACGGAACCGCAAGGGATGTTCAGACACAGGCGGTGGCTGTGGGAGATGGAAAGGATTACGTGAAGTATGACAAAAATCCGGTCCTGACCTTTAAAAATCTGCCGGAAGGTGCAAGCAAAGCAGATTTCCGTGATCCAAAAATCTGGAGAGAAAAAGATGGAAACTTATATTGTGTTATAGGCAGCCGCCCTGCAGATGGAAGCGGACAGATTCTTCTTTACAGAAGTAAAGACGGATTTGAATGGGAATTTGTCAGCGTTCTGGCAGAGAATAAAAACCGCTATGGAAAGATGTGGGAATGCCCGGATTTCTTTGAACTGGACGGCAAATATGTGCTTCTGACAAGCCCACAGGACATGATTCCGGAAGGATTGGAATATCATAATGGAAATGGAACCTTATGTATCATAGGAGATCTGGATTCTGAGACACATACTTTGAAGGAACAGTCTTATCAGAGTGTGGATTATGGAATTGACTATTACGCAATGCAGACACTGCTTGCTCCAGATGGAAGAAGAATTATGATTGCCTGGATGCAGAACTGGGATACTCTTGCTTATCGCAGGAATGATTCTAAATGGTTTGCACAAATGAGCCTTCCAAGAGAGTTGTCTGTGAAAAACGGAAGATTGTATCAGGTTCCGGTCAGAGAACTGGATTCCATGCGTGCAAATAAAGTCGAATACAGGGATGTTGTGATTAAAGACACCAGAATCACACTTGACCAGATTGAAGGACGTACCGTAGATCTGGAGCTTGTAATACGACCGGTAGATAAAGATAAGCTTTATAAAAAATTCGAACTCTGTTTTGCAGAGAATGAAAAATATCATTCCACTTTACGATTCCGTCCAGATGAATCAGTTTTGAAAATCGACAGAAGCTTCTCCGGAAGCGAACGTGCAGTGGTTCATCAGAGAGAATGTCTGGTAAATGGTGACTGTAATGAATTGAAATTACGAGTAATTCTGGACAGATTCAGCGCGGAAATATTTATCAATGACGGAGAACAGGTTATGTCTGCTGTTATTCTTACAGAGCAGGATGCAAAGGGAATTTCTTTTGCTGTGGATGGTGCTGCCAGAATCGATGTAGTGAAATATGATTTGGTATGAAAGCTCCAGATGCTTGTCATGAATGAGTAAAGTAAAAATACAAGAATTGGGAGCGACGTATGAAGAAATATGATGTAACGGCACTAGGCGAATTATTGATTGATTTTACTGAAAATGGAAAAAGCAGTCAGGGAAATCCGCTTTTTGAAGCGAACCCGGGAGGGGCACCTTGTAATGTACTTGCAATGCTGGCGAAGCTGGGACATAAGACAGCGTTTATAGGGAAAGTGGGAAATGATTTCTTCGGAGAACAGCTGAGAGCGGCAATAAAAGAAGCTGGGATTGATGACACTGGATTATGTACAGACGAAAAGATCCATACAACCCTTGCTATGGTACATACATATCCCGATGGAGACAGGGATTTCTCTTTTTACCGTAATCCGGGAGCAGATATGATGCTGAACAAAACGGAGATTCGCGAAGATATTCTCAAAGAGACCGGAATTTTTCATTTTGGCACGTTGTCTATGACTCATGAAGGAGTGCGGGAGGCAACGAAAGAAGCAATTCATATTGCAGAAGAAGCTGGCGCTATTATTTCATTTGATCCAAATTTACGCCCACCGCTCTGGGAGTCTCTGGATGAGGCAAGAGAGCAGGTCTTATATGGTCTTGGACATTGCCAGATTTTAAAGATTTCAGATAATGAAATTCAGTGGCTGACAGGGGAAGAGGATTATACTGCTGGTGTAAACTGGATCCTGGAAAGATATCAGATTCCGCTGATCCTTGTGTCTATGGGCAAAGAAGGAAGCCGCGCTTATTATAATGAAATGATGGTGGAAGTAAAGCCGTTTTTACAGGAGAATACCATTGAGACAACCGGAGCAGGAGATACCTTCTGCGGCTGTGTATTGCACTATGTCTGTGAACATGGAATTAATGGACTAAAAGAGGAAAATCTGGCTGAAATGTTAACATTTGCCAATGCAGCTGCCTCAATTATCACAACAAGAAAAGGCGCACTGAGAGTAATGCCGGAAGAAAAAGAAATAAAGCTATTAATATAAAATATTCAAAAGAATAGGAATACAATAAAGGGACTTCTTCGGAGGTCCCTTTATTGTAGTAGAAAATAGTTTAAATTTCATTTGACGTATAAATATGCACACTTTACGACGGAAACGATTATTTTACTGTGAAAATGGTACAATGCAAAATAAGCAAGGTAAGAAAAAATAGTTAAAATAACGGACATCGCAAAATATGAAAGCCATCTGATCTGCATCAATGACACTGATTAGATGTTGTCCGGGATTTTCACAGAAAAATCGAGGAGGAGAGAAATTCATGAGTATGAAACGAGTGCTTGCTGCATTCATGGGCGTGACGCTTCTGGTTGGCAATGGACCGGTAAGTGTGTTCGCTGAAGAAGTGACAGCTGAGGCAGCAGCGGAAACTGCAATTGTAAATCTGGAAACTCAGGGGCGTACAAATCCCATTGGCGTAGACGAGGCTAATCCTGCATTTTCCTGGCAGATGCAGTCAGGCGAGATCGGGGCAGCCCAGAAATCGTATCAGATCGTTGTCCAGGACAAAGGCGGAAGCGTGGTCTGGGATTCCGGTGTGGTAGAAAGCAGTCAGTCAAATGAGATCAAATATGAGGGAAGCGGTCTGACTCCGGCGACTCAGTACAGCTGGAATGTGACTGTGACCGATAACAAGGATAATTCCATTCAGTCTGAGACTGCAACTTTTGAGACTGGTTTGATGGATACAAGTTCAGCATCCTGGGACGGAGCCAAATGGATCGGAGCAGGAGAGCTATCTCTTGATGCAGCATCTAAAGCAGTTTTTAATATTTCCGCAGATGTTCAGGTGGCAGAGGGCAGTAACGGGGCATCCTTTATTCTTGGTGCAGATGATTTCCGTTTGGAGAACAAAGTGTTCAACAGCGAAATGCAGGAAGGCGAAAACTATGTCCGCGTAGAACTGGATCTTTCCGGTGTTGGCGCGAACGGTGGTGCGAAGATTAACGCTTACCGCATGGGCTATGCAAAAGACGATGATCCTACAACTCCATTTTTCACAATTGAAGATGATGAAGATTTGAACACTCTGATTACAGACAAGAACAAAAACGATATTCACCACATTAATATTTTCTGTACTGCAAGTACATTGTCCATCACAGTTGACGGAACCAAGGTGGGAGATGACATCCTGGTAAACACCATGGAAAATGGAAATACTTTCCCGAACCTGAACTCCGTAGGTTTTGCAGCAAATGCAGGTGACAGCGCCACATTCACAGATTATAAGATTGAGAACGGCGGGAAATATGCAACCGGAACTCTTCTGGATGCAGAGACAGGTGCAACTTATTCTATTTTTAACGGAATGGACGGCGTGGTTGTAGATGGAAATACAATTACTGTAAATGGCGGTGACACAGGTATTCTTGGATATGCAGATCCTTCCTATGCAGCAGCACCGATGGTTCGTACAGATTTCGAAGCGAAATCAGAAATCGAATCTGCAAGACTTTACCTGACTGCACAGGGTATCTATGATTTCTATATTAACGGACAGGAAGTTGCACCGGAAGAATGGTTTAACCCAGGCTCCACAGAGTATGATTCTATTCTTGCGTACAATTCCTATGACGTAACTGATTACCTTCAGACTGGCGAAAACGCAATGGGAGCAATTCTCGGCGAAGGCTGGTGGACTGGTATGACTACCTTCGAGTGTACAAATAACAATTATTATGGCGACCAGCCTGCACTGATGGCGAAACTGGTAGTGAACTACACAGATGGTTCCAGCGACACAGTAGTAACCGATGACGGCAGCTGGACTTATTACAACGATGGCCCGGTACGTCTGGCTTCCCTTTTCCAGGGTGAAAGATATGACGCTACAAAAGAGGTGGCTGTAGAGGGCTGGACAGAGGCTGGATATGATGACTCTGCATGGACAGCTTCCTCTGAAATCGAGACAAGAAAACAGTTTGCAGATTATCAGCTGGTTTCCCGCTATGATGAGCCGGTTCATGTAATCCGTACCAACGATGTAAAAGAGGCTCTTGGCGAGACAAAAGAGGGATCTGGTTCTTACATTTACGATATGGGCGAAAATGTTTCCGGTGTTCCGGTGATCACAATTCCAGAAGAATACGCAAAGCCAGGCGAGACAGTAACCGTTCGTTTTGCGGAGATCCTTTACCCGGAACTGGATGAGTACACCAGTGAAGGTGTTGACGGAATGCTGATGGTGGAGAACTATCGATCTGCAATGGTAACGGATTTCTATACCATGAAAGAGGGGGAGAATGTATTTGCACCAGACCTTACTTTCCATGGATATCGTTACATTGAGATCACAGGTCTGGATCAGGAGCTTCCGGCAGACTGCATTAAAATGCAGGTACTTTCTTCACTGGACGCAAGTGCTGAATATGAGTCCTCCAATGAGCTGACCAACCAGCTTTTTGCAAACATTACAAACTCTACAACAAGCAACTATATTTCCATTCCGACAGACTGCCCGCAGCGTGACGAGCGTATGGGATGGACGGGTGATGCACAGATTTATGCACTGTCTGGTTCTTATGTAGCAGACACCTACAACTTTATGCGTCAGTGGATGGATACCGTCCGTGCTGATTGTGGTGAAACAGGAATGTCTTCCCAGTATTGCCCTGCTTTTGTGAATTATGATCTGGAAGCAGATGACAAAATCCCACATAACGGACAGAGCTTCGGTATTACCTGGAACTGTCTGGTTGTAACTATTCCGTACAACTTGTATATGCAGACTGGAAAACTGGACATTGTAAAAGATAATATTGATAATATTTATGCGTATGTAGACCACCTTGCTTCCACACCGATGAGCTACAAGGATGAGAACGGGGACAAGCAGGAGGATGCACGTCTAACTGGTGAAACTGGTACACTTTGCGACCACCTTTCCAGAATCCCGACTGACGGTGTAATGCTTGGAAATGTGCTTTATATTAACTGTCTGGATCAGGCAGCAGTTCTTGCTGATGTTATGGGCGATACAGATAAGGCAGAAAGCTATCGTGAGACAGCTGCAACTGCAAGAGAAGCATGGAATGAGTTTTTCATTGATCCGGATACTGGAAAAACAAAGAATACCAAGGGTGAGATCCAGGATACACAGGCTTCCTATGCAACTCCTCTTCGTTTCCATGTGGTAAGCGAGGAGAATCTGGAAAAAGTTCTGGAGAACTACAATGCAACAATCGCAGAGGCTTCCGGTGAGGATAGCGATGGAATGCCGATCGTTCCTTATACTTTAACAACAGGCTTTAATGCAACTGGAAATCTGCTGAATGCACTTTCCGATTACGGTTTAAACGATACTGCTTACAAGCTGTTCGAATCCACAGACTATGCTTCCTGGCTCCATCCGGTAACTCAGGGGGCAACCAGTATCTGGGAGCGTTGGAACGGTTATACAAATGAGCTTGGATTTAACGGAAACAACAGCATGAACTCCTTTAACCATTATTCACTTGGTGCAGTTTACGAGTGGATGGTAGCTTACCAGCTTGGAATCAAGTCTGACGAGACACAGCCTGGTTATCAGCACTTTATCCTGCAGCCGACTGTAGGAGGTGATTTCACAGAGGCGAAGGGAAGTTATGATTCCGTTTACGGAACAATTAAGAGCGGCTGGACAGCGGCTGACGGTGTGATGACATCCTATGATGTAACAGTTCCGGCGAACACCTCCGCAACCTTGTACCTGCCAGTAACTGGCGAGATAACAGTATGCGATGGTGTAACAGTAACAGGTGCTGTAACACATAATGCAATTGAAACACAGCAGATGGAACTGGTGGCTGGAACTTATCATTTCGAAGTTGTGGATGGTAATGTGACTGTGACAGCTGCATAAAAATTTATGATGGAATGCTTTACTACAGAGTGTTGCATAGATAGCTTATCAAATCCTCCGTTTTATTATGAGTGAGTGATGAAAAGATCAGTACTGGGAGAGAATTTCTGAGAATCAGAAAATTGAAATTTCAGCTACTGGTCTTTTTTGTAAAAAACGTTGTACCAGAGCATGTTTGAAAAGGTTTTTCGCAAAGTGGGAACGTACAGATTGTGAGAATGATTTTCAAGCACACTTTGGTATCTGTCTTAAAACTTTTCCTTGCTAAATCGTAAAAGTCTGTTAGAATATGTATAAAATATAGGCAGATATGTCAGCAGATAGAATTTTTCAGACTGTTTGACTGATATGAGAAAGAACGCCCACAGGCGAGGTGACAGCTATGATTACACTGAACGATTATTTATATTCCGGAGATACGGTTTTAAAGATTTTACAGAAATATACAGAGGATCTGCGTAAGGAAGCGAAGAAGAACCATAATGAGGTTGATTTAGTGCACAGCAATTTTCTGCTCCAGATCACGGAGCTTTTGGAGCACAATGATTTCCTTACAGCCCAGTCCCAGAAAATTCGGGAATTTTATAAATATATGGCCCATGAATATCCATTTCTTGCCTTCACATTTAAAGGAAGGATCAAGTCTCTGATCCGTGCGGAAGAGAAATTTAATGGATATGTGGTGGAATATATTTACGATTATTACAGGGAAAAGGGGATTTATCCGTCAGTTGCAGAGCTGAAAAATAAGCTGAGCTGCTTCCGCGATTTTATTGCTTACAGGATCGTAGTTTGTATGCCAAGATGTCACTTGAAGCCTGGGGAAGACCAGGAGCAGGCGTCTATCCGCTATCTTTATGAGATTGCAAATGTGCTGCCAGGATTTCTGGAAGAGAGAGGTTTTACAGCAGAATCGGCTCAGGGAGTGAAATTGAGTACTTCTGATCAACTGAATGATGATGTGAAGCCTTATTACAGAGATTATATTTGCTGTACCAGTGAATACGGTTATCAGTCCTTACATATTACTTTCTACGATAACAGTTCCAGATCCTACATGGAGGTACAGCTCCGCACTCAGAAAATGGATGATACTGCGGAAATCGGACCTGCCAATCATCTTGGTTACGAGAAACGCCAGCAGGACGAGCGCGCCAGAAGAGATGTGATCCCGGAAGGGGAATGTGTTTACTTCGACGAGGCTTATGAGCGGGGAATGAAGCTGCTTTCCCTGGAATTAGCAGATCTTGATGTGAATATGTTTTCTGCGGTAAATAACAGCCTGATCAACGATGGCTGTGGGTTGTTCAGAGGAAGGCTGATTCTGCCCTATGAGCATTTGTCAAGGTTTCAGAATGATGTGATCGATTGACAATAGAAATGTAAGTGGAGAAATAAAAATGTTAAAGAAAAAAATGTTAATTGCGTTAGGAATGGCAGCAGTATTAAGTGTGGGCTGTGTAAGTGCAACTGTCTGGGCTGAGGAAAATGCAGAAAAGCAGACAGAAGAAGCAGAGAACAGTTCTGATCCCGAAGAAGAGGAAGATGTTGATTCAGAAGAGTTTGACAATCCGGAGATCGAAGAGGGATACACCACAGAATTAGAAGGCTGTACAAAGGTGGTTTCCTGGTGCAAAAATGGAGACAATAATATTTACGGACAGTTCTATTATCCGGAAGATTTTGACGAGACCAAAACTTATCCGGTAATTATTATGAGCCACGGAATTGGTTCCACCTCCCAGATGGTAGAGCGTGCAAAATGGCCGGAAAAAGCAGCTCAGGATGGATATGTGGTTTATACATTTGATTTTTGCGGAGGCTCCTTTAACGGAAATAGTGATGTAGATTTCATGGACATGACAGTGATGACAGAGAAAGAAGATTTAAGTGCTGTTATGGATTTTGTGAAAACAAAGGATTTTGTAGACCAGGATCACATTTTCCTTCTTGGACAGAGCCAGGGCGGTCTTGTAAGTGCCCTGACTGCAGCAGACAGAAAAGATGATGTGGCTGCTATGATCCTGGTTTATCCGGCACTTTGCATTGCGGATAATGCCCGGGAAATGTATGCTTCCGCGGATGATATTCCGGAAGACAGAGCTGAGATGCCGGTAGGAACTGTGGGTTCGGGGTATGTGAAAACAGTTTATGATCTGGATGTATATGATACCATCAGTGCGTATGAGGGGGATGTTATGATTATCCATGGAATCAATGACAGCCTGGTGCCATACAGCTACTCTGAAAAGGCAATTGAGAAAGCATATACAGGGGAAGGTTCCGTTCTGGTTCCAATTTATGGAAAGAAGGCTACCCATGGTTTCGAGATGAATTTTGAAGAGGGAAGAGATTACGCAGAGAGTGTTGGATTGGAATTTTTGGATGCGCATTTGAAAGAGTGACACATTGAAGACACTATAATCATGTACACAGAATTGTGTATTTACCCAAAGAAAAGTATATAAAGAATTAAAAAAAGGCATTGCAAGGAATTATATGGCGCCTGTAAACGATTTGATTTTGGAGTCAAACGTTAGGGAGAGGCTATATCCTGCAATGCCTTTTAAAATCCTTCAAATATTTATATGAAAACTGCTAACAGGTACGCTTATGCTTCTTATTTCTCCGGAAACATTTTCCCGAAGATAAAACGGATCAGCGGTCCACAGTACATCAGCTGCCAGAAGAAGGCAACCGGGAAGTTCATGAAAGTGGTCTGGAGCCATACGGCAACGAACTGGGAACCTGCATTTTTAAATAAGATTGTGGCAATTAAGCTCATGATCGGGCACATAATGCAGATGATCATAACAGAAATTGCAACTGTGATTGCGAAAGGTCTGTCTTTAGGTGTGACAATACGAAAAGCAAGCTTATGGGCAAGGTTATCAACAATAAAGAACTCCAGCACAAATGCAACCGGCCACATGATCTTCATTTCGCCGAAAGCCATGAGAAATACCTGGTTGCTCATTCCACCGATATTCAGGGAAATGTTGTAGCAGATCATGGCGTAGACCATAAGGAAGGCCATCATCAGAGTGAAAATAACATTTTGAAACTTAGTTTTTGGCATAAAATTGTTCTCCTTTTTCTAAAAATGGGTACAAAAAAGACACATGTGTTGTTCGTTATCAAGCGTACACTTGTGTCGTTTCCAATTTTATACCAGAGCTGATTTGTTATTAAATTGTTTACCGAATGATTATTATACCAGATAAATGAGAAAATGCAATAAGAAAAGTAATCCTGTTTTAAATACAGCAGAATCCTGCCTGCAAAATGTGCAACCAATCCTGCCATCACGGAATTACATTTACTGTTGTTGCAGATGGAAAACTGTTAAGCTATCTTCATGTTATGGATCTGTGTACTATTTTGGGAAATGCGCTGGATAATGCAATTGAGTATGAATTGCAGCCGAAAAATCCCGAGACAAGGATGATTCACGTAAAGATTTTCAGAAAGAAAAAGTTTATCTGCATTTTGGTAGAGAATTATTATGAGGGCTCCTGGAACAGAAAAGGAGAAAAAGGGTAAAAGCTTTCAGGCATCTTTTTTTGATTTCGTGCTATTTGCGATGGATTTCTTACACTTTACGTTTTTCGTGCGTATAAAAAATTCTCAATGTTATAATGAATCTACAATATAGAAAATAGGCAAAAACAATAAATGGAGGATGAAGGTATGAAAACAAAGCAGGCTGTAAATCCGTACCTGCCAAGCTGGGAATATGTGCCGGATGCAGAACCGCATATTGTGGACGGGCGTGTATACATATATGGTTCTCATGATCTTTTTAACGGCTTGAATTTCTGTCTGGGCGATTATGTATGCTGGTCAGCACCGGTGGACGATCTGGGCAACTGGCGTTATGAGGGTGTTATTTTCAAAAGAGAGCAGGATCCGGCAGCACCGAAGATCCGTCTTACAAATGGTCTGGCAGCACCGGATATGATCCAGGGACCGGACGGAAGATTTTATCTTTACTATTTCATGGGCGGTACAAAGATGATCTCTGTGGCTGTCTGTGACAAGCCGGCAGGCAAATATGAATTCTATGGTTATGTAAAATATGCAGACGGCACACCGATCGGTAAGAAGAATGAGCCGTTGCAGTTTGACCCGGGTATTTTCATGGACGACGACGGAAGACTGTATCTCTACAGTGGCTTCGCCCTTCAGGGAAATCCACTTCTGCTGGACGGTTCCAAGCCAACAGAGCATGGTTCCATGTGCTTCGAGTTGGATCCTGCAGATATGCTCACTGTAAAAATGGGACCGAAATACATCGGAATTGCCAGTGAGAAAGAAGCGCCGGGAACCTCCTACGAGGGACATCCGTTCCTGGAGGCAAGTTCCATGCGTAAATTCAATGGAACCTATTATTTCATCTACAGTTCCCTGAACAGCCATGAGCTTTGCTATGCAACCAGCGATAATCCTACCGGTGGATTTGAGTTTGGCGGTGTTCTGGTCAGCAACGGAGACATCGGCCTTCCGGGAATTACAGATGTGAAAAACGCAAGAAACTGCACTGGAAATACTCACGGAAGTCTGATCGAGATCAACGGAAACTATTACGTTTTCTATCACAGACACAGCAACCGTAAGCAGTCCTCCCGTCAGGCATGTGCTGAGCGGATCCGTTTCGAGAATGGCAAATTTTATCAGGCAGAGATGACCTCCTGCGGTCTGAACGACGGACCACTTAAGGGAAAAGGAAACTATCCTTCCTACATTGCCTGCAACATATATGGTAAAAAAGGAACCCGTTTCTTAAGCATGATCAAGCATCCAAAGTCTGGTCATCCATATCTGACTCAGGATGGAAAAGACCGTGAGCAGGGACCAGACCAGTATGTGGCAAATATGTGCGACGGAGCTGTTGCGGGCTTCAAGTATTTTGATCTGCGTGAGACTTCAAAGGTTCGCATTAACATTAAGGGAAAAGCAACTGGAGTTGTTTATGTGACTACAGAGGAAGGCGGCAAGCCAGTGGCAAAGATCCAGGTGAAGCCTTGCAAAGAGCAGCATGGCTTTGCAGCTGATTTAAGCGGACTTGGCGAGAAGGAAGCTCTGTATTTCAGCTACAAGGGAACTGGTGCGTTTGACTTTATGTCTTTTGACCTGAAGTAAAAACACCTTAAAAAGCAAGAAATACTTTATCTGCTAATAGCAGACAAAGTTTAAATAAAAGGGAAAAGAGTTTATCTTAAGAGTCAAATAAACCCAGGAGGCGAAACACTTGAACATTACTAATTTTGCAAAAAAAGTTGCAGAAAAGCCGGTTTTCAAAACCCGTATCAAATCCAGTGAGGTAAAGATCCCGGAGATGATCATCGGCTATTTTCTGGCTCCGTTTTGCGCCATGTTTGCCAACTCCATTTTTGGTGCTTATCTGAACCGTTATTATGTGGATGTACTTGGCTGGACAAAATTCGGGGCATTTGCCACACTTCTGCCTATGGTATCCGTGATCTTCGTAGTTCTCGGAAACCTGATGATTGGGCAGTGGATCGACAATACCAGAAGCACCCAGGGAAAAGCAAGGCCATACCTGATTCTTGCTGCTCCTATGCTGATCGTGGCGATCATTCTTATGTTTATGACACCAACCAGAGGCAACAATGCCATTCAGATGATCTGGATTGCAGTGTCCTATAACCTGTATTATGCACTTGCATATCCATGCTTTTACTGTGCACACAGCTCCATGGTTTCTCTTTCCACCAGAAATTCTGAGAGCCGTGGACTTCTTGCAACACTGTCAAACGCAGCCATGGTTGCTTCAGCAGGAGTTGGAGCCAGCATTCTGGTACCAATCCTTCTTCAGAGCTACCTGTTCGTGACAAAGGATGGCGGAATCGATGTGGATGCCAGCTATGCACATTGGAGAGTGATTTCCATCGTGCTTTGCCTGGTAAGTGCGTTTGGATGTCTGCTGGAGTACTATTTCACAAGAGAGCGTATTACAGAAGAGACCATCGACCTGAATGTGAAAGAAGAGAAGCTTCCGCTGAAAAAGCAGCTGGAGGGCTGTATCCACAACAAATACTGGTGGATCATCATTCTCTACTTCCTGATTTTCCAGTTTGGTCAGCTGATCAAAAACAGTTCCATGAGCTTCTATGTAAGATGGATGTTTGACAACGTAATTAATTCTGCCAATCCGGAGCAGACTTCCGGAACGCTGATGTCCACACTTGGTCTGGTTGGCGGAATTCCGACTGCAATCGGTATGGTGGTGGCCTGGCCCATCGCCCGTAAGCTGGGTAAAAAGAGAGCTGTTGTTTCCGGACTCTGCTTCTCCGTTGTAGGAGGTCTGGTATGCTTCGTAAATGTCAACAGCTTTGGACTGGTTGCTACCAGTATGGTTCTGAAGGGAATTGGAAGCATCCCGGCTATGTACGTAACTATGGCACTTCTTTCCGATGTACTGGATCATCTGGAAGCGAAAAATGGTTTTCGAAGTGACGGATTTACCATGTCTGTTTACAGCTCCATTATGGTAGGCCTTAGCGGACTTTGCATCGGTGTGCTGAACAGCCTTCTTACATTTGCAGGCTACAGCAACACAGGTATTGCCTGCAATCCGCAGACTCTGGAGATCATCGACAATGTGACAAATTACACAGGCCAGATCGTGTACCGCCAGATGGGCGGCGTGGAGCAGGTACTTGCATTTGCATTCCTTGCTGCGGACGTGATCACATATGCGATCGTTATCATTCTTATGAGCCGCCTGGATGTGGAAAAACACATCGAAGAGGACCAGAAAAAGATCAAAGAGAATCAGAAGAAAGCAGCAGAAGGAAAGTAAAAAAAGGCGACTGCCGTACGGGACTTTCATTGAAATTATAATTGTTTCAGAACCTGTTTCCTGTTATACTATTACTATCTTTAGTTCGTGTAAGTGCTTCCGGCCTTCTGGTGCAGCTGTCACTGCACTGGAGGGCTGTTTTTTGTATAGCGGCATTTTCATATAACAACGATCAACAGGACGGGTGAGAAACAACTATGATAAGAATTGCAATTGTGGAAGACGACCGGCACGACCGGGAGGCTTTGAAAAAATGCCTGAGCCGTTATGAGAAAGAGAATCAGGTGAAATTTTCTCTCACGGAATTTCAGGATGGGGAAGATATTGTGACGGATTACACTGCCAGCTATGATCTTATTATTCTGGACATTGAGATGGCTTTTCTAAACGGAATGAAGGCGGCGGAGAAAATCCGTGAACTGGATACAAACGTGATCATTATTTTTATTACCAACATGCCCCAGTACGCCATTCAGGGATACAAGGTGAATGCGCTGGATTATATTCTGAAGCCCATTTCCTATTTCTCATTTTCTGAGAGCATGGCAAGGGCCCTGACTAAGGTGAAGACACCGGAGAAAGAGTATATTACCATTGTCTTAAAAGGTGGGAAAAAGAAGCTGGATGTGGCGCGGATCTGCTATGTGGAGGTGCAGGATCACGTTCTGATCTATCATACACTGGACGGGGATTTTGAAACAAAGGGCACCATGCGTGATACAGACAATCAATTTGACCCGAAGAAATATTTTCGGTGCAACCGCTGTTATCTGGTAAATCTGGAATTCGTGGAGACCTACCAGGGCAGCGATATTATGGTAAATGGCGACACTATTCAGGTGAGCCGGAGCAGGCGCAAGCCGTTTTTGGATGCCCTGAATGAGTATATGAATGAGGTGGGAAAATGAGCGGCACAGTGGTGAATACTCCGGGGTATTATTACGCCATTTCTTACTGGCTGTCTGCGTCAGTGATGATTTTTGTGCAGGGGTGTGGAAAAATAGACCTATGGAAATATCTGTACAGTGTGCTTAGTTTTATCAGTATTTTTACAGTTATGTTTTTCACGGATGGAATAAAACAGATCTTTTTTATGCCTCTTATGATATGCGTTTTTGGGCTTATGCTATTGTATATGAAGATGGCAGGAGAGCTTCCATGGCGTGAAACCGGATTTTATTGTGCGAAAGCATTTATCAATGCGGAGTTTGCTGCTTCTTTGTGCTGGCAGATCCATTATTTTTATACAGGGGATTTCAGCGGCCTGATGAAGGGAACTTCAGAGCAAACTGCCTGGCGGCTCCTGCATATGGTAGTGATTTATGCAGGGATGTACATTTTGGTCTACCTGATCGAACGCTACCTGAAAAAGGATATTGAGGAATTACAGATTACCCGCAGAGAATTGCTGGTTGTGTATTTTGTAGTGATCGTTGTGTATTGCATCAGCAATGTAAGCTATGTGGATGTAAAAAGTATTTTCAGCGGCGGTACAGCCATGGACGTTTTTATCATCCGTACCCTGGCTGATCTTAGCGGAATGGCAGTGCTTTATGCCTATCACATTCAGGTAAAAGAAATCCAGATGAGATTCGAGAAGGACACCCTTCAGAATATTACAAATATGCAGTACCAGAACTACAAGCTTTCCAAGGAAAGCATTGATATTGTCAATCAGAAATATCACGACCTGAAGCACCAGATAAACCTTTTGAAAACCGGCGCAGACACGGAAAAGGCAGGGGAATATCTGGAGCAGATGGAACGGGAAATCAAGATTTACGAGACACAGAATAAAACGGGAAACAAGGTTCTGGACACGATTCTTACCAGTAAGAGCATGCATTGCCAGCGACATGGCATTGAATTGAAATTTATGGGTGAGGGACAGCTTTTGAATTTTATGGAAGATATGGACATTAGTGCCCTTTTTGGAAATATGCTGGATAATGCCATTGAGAGTGTGGTGAAGATCAAGGATCGCCAGAAGCGCCTGATTTCCATTCATGTGATACAGGAAAGGCAGTTTATCCGTATCCGTACTGAGAATTACTGTGAAGAGGACGTTCAGTTCCAGGATGGACTTCCCGTTACCACAAAGAAAGATAAAAGGTTCCATGGATATGGGACGAAGAGTATAAAAAAAATCGTGGAGAAGTATGGCGGATCGGTTATGGCTGGCAAGACAGATAACTGGTTTGAATTGAAGATACTGATTCCGATGAAAGGTTAATGGAGGAATAATAAATGCCATCATATAGTATTATTGATAATTTTGAAATCCACAAAAACAACCGTTTTCTGGAGATTGCAGAGTCTCTGAAACCGGAGCTTTATCATAAGGAAATAAAAGCGGCAAAAGAGATCATGGTGGGAAAAGACCGCCAGATGCGGACTGTGGTGGCAGAAGAGCACCCAATTGAAAACCTGTATGTAAAATCCTTAAAAAGAGATGACACCGTATTTGTAGATTTCGGGGATCACGCAGTGGGCTATGTGACTCTGGAACTGAGCAAAACCGGAAGTCACCAGGATGCGCCGGTTTATTTTTACCTGAAATTTGGTGAGCGCCTGGAAGAGATGACCGATAAGACCGCAGATTATGATGGCTGGCTCAGCCGTGGCTGGATCCAGGAAGAATATATCCATGTGGATGTGCTTCCGGCGAAGGTGAAGCTGCCAAGAAGATATTCCTTCCGTTACATGGAGCTTCGTGTGATCGATACTTCTGCCAAGTTTCAGCTGAAGATTGACGGAATTTCCTGCGACACCGTTTCCGCGGTTAATATGGATTCTGTAGAAACCATTGATTTTGGTGATCCTCTGCTGAACCAGATCGACCTGGTAAGCCGCAAAACGCTGAAAGAATGTATGCAGGATGTTTTTGAGGACGGACCGAAGCGTGACCGCAGAATGTGGCTTGGTGATCTGAGGCTTCAGGCCAGAGCCAATTATTACACCTTCAAGAATTATGACCTTGCGAAACGCTGTATGTACATTTTCGCAGGGCTGCTTTTTAACGAGGGAAAATTAAGCGCCTGTGTATTCACAGAGCCGGATATGGAACCGGATGACACTTACCTCCTGGACTATGCTCTATTTTTCACGTCAGTGCTTCTGGATTATTATGAGGCAACTGGTGATCTGGAAACCCTCAAGGATCTTTATGAGGTAGCGGTTGATCAGATCCGCATTGCCATGACACAGCTCAATGAAAAAAATGTTGTGGAGGATTTAGGGGATGCATTCTGGTGCTTCCTGGACTGGGGCGATGGCCTGAATAAGCAGGCTGGTGCCACTGCTGTGCTGATCTATTGCATCCGTTATGGAATCCGCCTTGCCAGGATTCTGGATAAGCAAGAGGATATCAAGTTGCTGGAAGAGAAGCAGGCCATGCTGAAACAGGCTGCTGTGAAAGAGTTCTGGGATGAAAACCTTGGAATGTTCGTAAGCGGTCCGGATCGTCAGGCTTCCTGGGCAACCCAGATCTGGATGATCCTTGCCCGCGTCTTTGACAAAGAGACCAACCGCAAGCTGATCCACCATGTTATGGAAGTAAATCCGCGAATCCGCATGGTAACTCCATACATGTATCACCATTATATTGATGCGCTCATCCGCTGTGATGAGAAAGAGCTTGCCTTAGAAGAAATGAAACGTTACTGGGGCGAGATGATCCACGACGGCGCTGACACCTTCTGGGAACTGTATAATCCGTACAACCGGGAGGAATCTCCCTACGGTTCCAGCATGGTCAACAGCTATTGTCACGCGTGGAGCTGCACACCGACGTACTTCCTTAGAAAATTTTATATGGGTGATGGGAAATAGAATTGAGAAAGAGGATCTTGCAGAAATGCAGGATCCTTTTGCACACCCCACTTTGCGGTATATTTTGTCCGGATTCGGTTGTCGCAGTTAGTATATGGAGAGGTTAGCATTAAAATAGCCCTGCCATTTATGAAGGCAGGGCTGAAATAATTATTTCTTCTTATTTTTCTTAGATTTCCTGCTCTCGTTCTGAGCAGTCTGAGCTTCCTCAGCAGATTTCTTAAAGCGTGCGAAAAATCCTTTTTTCTTTTTAACCGGAGCATCCAGGTTACCACGGATACCTTTCACACCTACTATGTAAAGTCCGCTTACTTCAGCCTTGATCTCCTTCTTTACAGGAATAAGGTCGAATACCTTCTCGTCTGCAATGAGAATGGAAATCTTCGGTCCAACCTTTGCCTTAACAATGGGCATCTTGGAACGGCGGAGAAGCTTCGGTGTCTGGTCAATGACCATCTGTGGGAGACCAGATTCCTTAAGTGGCATTCTCTTCTTATCAATAACGAGCATGGAAACGGTCTGTTTACTTGCCTCGATCTGTGCCTGCTGTTCTTCCTGTTTCTTCTGGGTCTTCTTGCCAAAAAAATACAAACCAATCAGTAATCCAATGAGGATTACGAGAATCACCAGAAGGACGATTGTTACTGGATGCATACTTATCCTCCTACATATAAAGTTTCTTAATAACGATTCAGCCTGCATGATTCCGCAAAGTGTGTAACGGGAAATGCACTGAACAGTTACGTTTCTTATTACATAAGTTACATTTTAACATCATTTTTTACAAAAGGCAATTACAATTAGAAAATATTAACACCAGATAATGCAAAGGAGAGGTAGTAATTAAAGGAAATTTCATGTATAATGAAATCTGCTGGTTACAAAATGGATAAGATTGTCTGATATGGTTAAAATGTTAATGTCAGAGAAGGTTTGCACAGGGTGTGAACAGCAGCATATGAGGGGAACTGACAGATAAGGAGTTATAGAATATGAAAAAATCTGATACAGAGCAGGATACCTCTGTTCTGGAAGAGAAAATAGTTCCCGAAAGACAGACAGACGAGGAACTTGATAAAGAACTACAGCAAATAGAAGAAGAGAACCGCCGGGAAGAGCAATATTATGAGGAACGCCGCCGTGAACGTCATGAGCGTAATCTGAAGAGAAAAAAGAGGCAGATACGAAATCGTAATCTGGCTCTTATTATTACTGCTTTGGTGATACTGGGAGGGGTTGGTTATTATTTCAGAGACCAGCTGGGACTGCAGGATAAAGCAGAGATGCTGGTGGCAAAGGCGAAGGAAGTAATTCCGGGAAATAGCACACAGAGTCAGGAGAATACGGGTTCGGCAGATGGCGAACCAGAGACAGAAGGAAAGACAACTGGAGAAACACCGGAGGCAGATGCAAATAGCACTGACGATTCCGAAAATCAGGAAAATGATGGAAGCGATACCGGTAAAGCTGGGCAGGAGGGAAACAGTACCGGGGAATCATCCGATACCCAGAACCAGCCGGAACAGGAGGTTACCCAGGCCGCTGCTGAGGATGTGAACAGAGTGATGCCTCAGGCCGCCGCAGCAGGAGCGGGTATTATCAGAAGACAGATCCGCCATGAGAAAAAGGTGCTGACCACCGCAAAAGAAAAAGCGGCCCAGTATGATTATGACGGCGCCATCAGCCTTCTTCAGAAAGACAATGCATACGTGCGAAACGTGCATTTTCAGAATGCAGTCCAGAAATTCCAGAAAACAAAGGATAAATGCGTAGCGTGGTCTCCGGAACAGGTGACACATATTTTTTATCATTCACTGATTGTGGACACCTCCAAGGCATTTGACGGAGACTATAAGACGGATGGTTATAACCAGGTTATGACCACCATGACAGAATTTAATAAGATCACCCAGATCATGTATGACAAAGGGTACGTAATGGTAAATCTCTACGATCTTGCCGGACTGGATGAGGATGGCAGGATGAAGGCGAAACAGATTTATCTGCCTAAGGGAAAAACGCCTTTTGTACTTTCCCAGGATGATGTGTGCTATTACCATTCCCAGGATGGTGACGGCATTGCCACCAGACTGGTGGTAGATGACGAGGGCAAGGTCCGGAATGAGTATGTGCAGGACGATGGAAGTACTGTTGTGGGAGACTATGACGTGGTACCGCTTATTGACCGCTTTGTGGAAGAACATCCCGATTTTGCCTACCATGGACATAAGGGAATTGTGGCACTTACCGGCTATAATGGAATTCTTGGATACCGTACAGATATCAGTTACCAGACAAGACCCGATGATCTGAATGACGACAAAAAGGCATGGCTGGATGCCCATCCGGATTTTGACCTGGATACGGAGCGTGCCGGGGCGAAGAAGGTTGCGGATGCCATGAAAGCAGAAGGATGGACTTTTGCAAGCCATACATGGGGACATAAGAATATGTCTACGGTTTCTATGGAGCGTCTGCAGACTGATACTGAGAATTTCAAAGAAAATGTGGATCCGCTTATTGGCGGAACAGATATTATTATATTTGCTTTTGGAGCAGATATAAATGGAGGCGGAGAATATACCGGGGATGAGAAGTTTAATTACCTGAAATCTCAGGGATACGACTATTACTGCAACGTGGATTCCAACAAATACTTTGTGCAGATCACAGACGAGTATTTCCGGATGGGACGAAGAAATGTAGATGGATACCGCATGTATTACAATCCGGAGCTGCTTTCCGATCTGTTTGATGCAAGTGAGGTGTTTGATTCTTCCAGACCGACGCCGGTACCTCCGATGAATGGCGGCTGATAAATAGCTGCTGGTCACGGAGTGAACAGTAACCGATAAATAGAAAGATTAAACAGAATTCCGACAGCAGGCTTTCTTTTTGGAAGAAAATGTGATAATTTTATATAAGAGTAACCGAAGGGAGTATGAAATGAAAAGAAAAGCATATTTAGCAGCTTTGGTAATGTGTATGGCACTTGCCGTAAATGGCTGTGGAAACGATAAAGAAACTGAGAATACAGCTGCGCAGGAGCAGACAGAAACTACAACCGATACAACAGACACAGCAGATTCCCAGACGCAGGCAGAACCCTACACCGATTCTACCGGTGCTACACGCCTTGTTTCTGTGGATAATGTGGAGAAATATATTACCATTGCAGACTATAAGGGGATAACTCTTGATAATTCTGTACAGGAAGTTACAGATGATGATGTAGACAACCGTGTTGCCGAGAATCTGAAGGATAATTCCGTAGAAGTGACGGATGAAAGCGCTACTGTACAGGATGGGGATACCGTTACCATCAATTTCGTAGGAACCAAGGATGGCGAGGCATTTGAGGGCGGAACCGGAAATAATTATGATCTTGTGATCGGAAGCGGAACCATGATCCCTGGATTTGAAGAGGGAATTGTTGGCATGAAGAAGGGAGAGACCAAGGACGTACCGGTTACTTTCCCGGAGAGCTACCGCAGCACAGAGCTGGCTGGCCAGGACGCTGTTTTCCAGATCACAGTGCAGAGCTTTAAGAGACCGCCGGAACTGACCGACGACTGGGTAGCAGCGAATACAGACTATACCACAACAGATGACTATAAAGCTTCTGTCCGCACACAGCTTGAGCAGGAAGCACAGGATCAGGCACAGAGCAGTCTGCGCAGTACAGCATGGACTACCATCTTTACCAATTCTGAGGTTGTGGAATATCCGGAGAAGGATGTGGAAGAGGCTGCGAAGACTTTCCGGAGCCAGGCCGAAGCTTATGCAAAGCAGGGAAACATGGAGCTTAAGGATTTTGTAGAATCCCAGGGCGTTTCCATGGACGATTTTGAAGCACAGTGCCAGCAGTATGCACAGGCCAAGGTAAAACAGGACCTGATCATCCAGGGAATTATGGATGCTGAGGGAATGACCCTCGAAGATGAGGAAAGCCTTGCAATCCAGAACCAGCTGGTTGAGCAGTATGCGTCAGGAGATCTGGCTGCGCTGATCGATACCTACGGACAGGTAGCTGTTGACGAAAGCATTGGACTTATGAGAGTTCAGGATTTCATTATCGCAAATGCAAATTATGATCAGACTGCAGCAGATGGAGAGGCGGCCGCTGAAGCATCCGTAGATGCTGCAGACGGAGAGACTGCTGAGGAAGTATCCGCAGATACAGCAGACGGTCAGGCTGCAGATGAGGCAGAAACTGCAGACACAGCAGAGAATACTGATAATACGGATGCAGCGGCTGACAGCGCATCAGAAGCGGATGCCAGCGCAGATGCACAGGACACAGATTCAGAAAATTAATCCCGGGAGAGGAACTTAAATCATGATTATCAGAAATGGAGAAGTATTTCAGGAAGACGGAAGCTTCAAAGTCCAGGACCTGTATGTGAAAGATCATAAGATCGTGGCTTCTGAGGATGAAATAACAGATAAAACAGTGATAGATGCAGTTGGTCTTAAGGTGATTCCAGGACTGGTTGATGTCCACAGCCATGGGGCCTTTGGACACGATTTTTCAGATGCAGATCCGGAAGGACTTAAGATCATTCTGAAATATGAGAAAGCACATGGAATTACATCTTACTGCCCTACTTCCATGACATTGCCGGCAGAAGAACTGAAAGAGATTTTTTCCACTATTAAGACTGTGGGTGTTATGGAAGATGGTGCCACGGTGCGTGGAATCAATATGGAGGGACCGTTCCTGGATCCGAAGAAAAAGGGCGCCCATGTAGAAGGATATATCCGCAGACCGGATGCAGCTTTTTTCCGGGAACTGAATGCCTATTCCGGAAATATGGTGAAGCTGGTAACTCTGGCTCCAAATATGGATGGGGCTATGGAGTTTATCGATGAAGTACATAATGAGGTCTGCATTTCACTGGGACATACAGCTGCTGATTATGAGACGGCTTGTGAGGCTATGCGAAGAGGGGCACATCATGTCACTCATCTTTATAATGCAATGCAGCCGCTGGCGCACAGAGAGCCGGGACTTATTGGAGCCGCATCCGATGATGAAGCATGTATGGTGGAGATGATCTGCGACGGTATCCATATCCACCCGTCTGTGATCCGCGCCACATTCAGAATGTTTGGACCAGAGCGGATTGTGCTGATCAGCGATTCCATGATGGCGACAGGAATGGAGAATGGAACTTATCAGCTGGGCGGACAGGAAGTAACCATGAAAGACTGTAAGGCCACTTTAAAGGACGGTACCATTGCCGGTTCTGCAACGAACCTGTATGACTGCATGCGCAAAGTGGTATCCTTTGGCGTGCCGCTTAAGGAAGCTATCTGGGCTGCTACACGAAATCCTGCGAAAAGCATTGGAATTTACGATGAAGTCGGTTCTCTTTCCGTTGGAAAAGAAGCCGATATCCTTCTGGTAACAGATGAGCTGGAATTGAAGAAGGTATTATAAGATTTGGGTAACAATAGGTATAACTGTGAAAGTGGTGGACAGTTACACTACGGATAAAGAGGTAAGATAAATGGATAGAAGGGTATTGCGCGAAAGAATGCGCAGGAAGCAGCGCCAGATCAGGAGACGTAAGATTATCAAGCTGGTAACTTACGTAGTGGCAATGGTGCTGGCTGTGATTTTTGTAATAAGGGGCGTGATTTTCCCAATTGTAAGCCGTATTGGAGGGAAAAGCACTGGAAGTTCCCAGCAGGTGCAGGCGGATGCCGAAGGAGAGGATACGTCAGATAGCGGAACGGATTCTACAGAGGCGCAGCGCCAGCCGTTGAAGGGGCAGAGTGATGTTACAAAGGTGGCCTCCCTGACACCAGGCTGGCATGAGGATGATAATGGCCGCTGGTATCAGAATGCGGATGGTACATATTATACAAATGGTTTTGCAGAAATTGACGGAGTGGAATATGCTTTTGACTCAAACGGATATATGCAGACCGGATGGGTTACAAAGGGTGTCAATGACTACTACTTTAATGATGACGGTTCTTATAATCCAGAAAAGAAACGTCCTTTGATCGCACTTACCTTTGATGACGGGCCGGGTCAGTACACAGACAAACTGCTGGATTGTCTGGAAGAGAACAACGCCCACGCAACCTTCTTCATGCTGGGCATGAATGTTCAGAACTACCAGAGTGAAGTAAAACGTATGCTGGATATTGGATGCGAGATTGGAAACCATTCATGGGATCATAAAAATATGTTTGAACTGAGTCTTGATGATGTAGCTAAACAGTTCAATGATGCGGACCAGGCTCTTATTGATGCCTGTGGACAGGCTTCTACTGTAGTGCGTGCACCATATGGAAACTGCGATGATGATATTATTTCAACTGTTGGAAAACCATTTATCATGTGGTCTATTGACAGTCTTGACTGGAGCTACATGGATGCAGATCTGGACTACAACGGAATTATGAATGACAGCGGACTGCAGGATGGTGCTGTGATCCTGATGCATGATATTCATGAGCCATCTGTGGAGGCAGCCATTCGCCTGATTCCGGATCTGATCGCACAGGGCTATAAACTGGTAACCATCAGTGAGATGGCACAAGCCAAGAATGTTACACTGCAGCCTGCAAGATATGCAGAGTTCTGGCAGAGTGCCCTGGATGAGGGACTGGTACCTGGATATGCTGGAAACAGTTCTTCTGAGGATGCTTCTTCTGAAGACAGCTCTGGAAGCGGCAGTTCGGATGATAGTTCAGAAGATTTCAGCGACGGTTCCGGAGATGGAAGCGATGAAAGTGACGGAAGCGACGGATACACGGACGGCAGTGAAGATGGAGATGAGGATTTCAGCTCTGATTCAGGCGAATAAAGTTTGCGCATCAACTGCTGCTTCCTGAGCACTGCGCAAGAAGCAGCGGCTCTGTTATACATTGCAAAGCTGGTCATTTTGAGAGAATTGAACAGTAATATGAAATACGCTTGTACTTAAGAGAAACATGCAAAGTACAGGCGTATTTTTTTACAGGAAAAATTGGTTTAACTGTATGTTTTTTATAAATAATAGACAATTTTGTGGTGACATGGACAGAAAGAATATGCTATAATGTGCATAAGAAATTGAAAGTTTAGGGAGGTAACTTTCGGATGGGAGAGAAATTACAGTTTACAGAGCTTGACCAGTATCTGTTTGGTCAGGGAACCCATTATGATGTTTACAGGAAGCTTGGTGCGCACCCGATGAAACGAGGGAAAAAAGAAGGCGTTTATTTTGCAGTATGGGCACCTAATGCACAGGCTGTTTCTGTAATTGGAGAGTTTAACGACTGGGACGAGCAGGTATCCCCAATGAAAAAGGTAGGCCCTATTGGTGTATTTGAGGTGTTTGTCCCTGGAGCGAAGATTGGACAGCTGTATAAGTTTTTCATTATAGGAATGCATGGGGAGCACATTTATAAGGCAGATCCTTATGCAAATGAGGCAGAATTAAGACCGGGAACCGCTTCCAGGATCACGGATATCGGAGCGTATAAATGGAAAGATGCCACCTGGATGAAGAACCGCCAGAAGTTTGACGAGAACAAGGATGCCATGGCAATTTATGAAGTCCATCCTGGTTCCTGGATGAAGCATCCAGCTACTGAGGAGGATGAGAAGGGCTTTTATAATTACAGGGAGCTTGCGGTGAAATTGGCCCGGTATGTAAAGGATATGGGATACACCCATGTAGAATTGATGGGAATTGCAGAGCATCCATTTGACGGATCCTGGGGATATCAGGTGACTGGTTATTATGCACCAACCTCCCGTTATGGAACCCCTCAGGATTTTAAATACATGGTAGATTATCTTCACAGACAGAAGATTGGCGTGATCCTGGACTGGGTGCCGGCTCATTTTCCAAAAGACGCTCATGGGCTTGTGAATTTTGACGGAACCGCAGTTTATGAGCATGCAGATCCAAGACAGGGGGAGCATCCGGACTGGGGCACGAAGATTTATAATTACGGCAGACCAGAGGTAAAGAACTTCCTGATCGCAAATGCCCTGTTCTGGATTGAAGAGTGCCATGTGGACGGTCTTCGTGTTGACGCGGTTGCATCCATGTTGTACCTGGATTACGGCAAGAATGATGGCCAGTGGGTTGCCAATAAATATGGTGGAAACCAGAACCTGGAGGCAATCGAGTTTTTCAAGCATCTGAATACGGTAGTCCTTGGAAGAAACCATGGAACCGTGATGATCGCAGAGGAATCTACTGCATGGCCGAAGGTAACCGGCAAGACAGAGGATGACGGCCTTGGATTTTCCCTGAAGTGGAATATGGGCTGGATGAATGATTTCCTGGAGTACATGAAGCTGGATCCTTATTTCCGTAAATTTAATCACAATAAGATGACATTTTCCATGACCTATGCGTACAGCGAGAAGTATATACTGGTGATTTCCCATGATGAGGTTGTTCATCTGAAGAAGTCCATGCTGGAAAAAATGCCTGGAGAGCCAGATGATAAGTTCAAGAATCTGAAGGCTGCTTATACCTTTATGTTCTGTCACCCGGGCAAGAAGCTTCTGTTCATGGGACAGGAATTCGGCCAGCTTCGGGAGTGGAGCGAGGAGAGAGAACTTGACTGGTTCCTTCTTGGTGAAGAGAAGCACTGTGATCTGAAGGATTTTGTGCAGGCACTTCTGAAAATGTACCGCAAATATCCTGCGCTCTATGCAATGGACACAAATCCGTCCGGTTTTGAATGGATCAATGCGGATGACGGGGACAGAAGTATTTATAGTTTCGTAAGGAAGTCACCGACTGGAAGAAACAATCTTCTGGTGGTATGCAACTTCACACCGGTAGACCGTCCGGATTACCGTGTGGGAGTTCCGAAAAAGAAACAGTATACTCTGGTCCTGGATGAGAATGGACAGACGGAGAAGAAGGTATTTAAGGCAGAAGCCAGTGAGTGCGATAATCGTCCGTTTTCCTTTGCATATCCGCTTCCAGGATATGGAGTGGCTGTGTTCAAGTATTAAAAATGACTAAAGAATTGGGAAAAACAGGGTTTGGTTTGTGACTGTTGGGGATTTTTCCCAGAAGGTCAAAAATTTGTTGCTATTTGGAAAAAGTTGCGATATAATGAGCCCGAACGAAAAGAAATGGAAAAGTTGTGCATGTTGAAAGGAGAATATTGACATGAAAGTATCTAATATTAAAGACATTCAGAAATTTTTTGATGTAGTAGACAGCTGCACTGGTAAAGTAGAGCTTGTAACTGGTGAAGGTGACAGACTGAACCTGAAATCTAAATTATCACAGTATGTATCTCTTGCAAACATCTTCTCTAACGGTGAGATCCCGGAGCTTGAGATCGTTGCATATGAGAAAGAAGACATTGATAAGCTTATGCATTTCATGATCAACGGCTGATCTGCATAAATCTGTGAAATTAGGATAAATATATTAGGGGATGTGACGTAGTCATGTCCCCTTTTCTGGCAGGTATAGCAAAGGTGTTACGTTGATCCTGGGAGACAGGATGGTCGTTGCTATACAGACAGGAATGAATAACCAGGGGGTATCGGTGCTTCCTGGTCATAGCTTTTTGTGCGAAAATCCCGGCACCAGAGCTGGACGTGCCCCAAGGTATTACGAAGCATGAAAGAAATTGTAATATTTTGGGGGACGAATCTGCTTTGGCGCCCTGTATCATAGAAAGGGGAAATACAAAATGGTAAAGATTGACATTATTTCCGGTTTCCTTGGAGCCGGTAAAACAACTCTTATTAAGAAACTTCTGAAAGAGGCCTTTGAAGGCGAGCAGGTAGTGCTGATCGAGAACGAGTTCGGTGAGATCGGTATTGACGGCGGATTCCTGAAAGACGCTGGAATCGAGATCCGTGAGATGAACTCCGGATGTATCTGCTGCTCCCTGGTTGGAGATTTCGGTGCTTCCCTGAAGGAAGTAGTAGAGAAATATCATCCGGACCGTATCCTGATCGAGCCATCAGGTGTTGGCAAGCTTTCTGATGTTATCAAGGCTGTACAGGGTGTGGAAGAGGATGTTGACATTCAGCTGAACAGCTACACCACAGTTGTGGATGCGAAGAAATGCAAAATGTATATGAGAAACTTCGGCGAGTTCTTTGATAATCAGGTACAGTATGCAGGGGCCATCATTATGAGCCGTACCGATATTGTAGATGAGAAGAAAGCAATGGAGTCCATGGAGCTGCTTCGTTCTATTAATGAGAAAGCTGCGATTATCACAACTCCTATTGAGAAGCTGGACGGAAAGAAGATCCTGGAGGTTATGGAGCATCCGGTATCTCTGGCAGATGAGCTGCTGAAAGAGGAGCATGAGCATCATCATCACCATGATGATGAGTGCGGCTGTGGACATGACCACGAACATGAGCACCATCATCACCACGACCATGACGACGAGTGTGGCTGCGGACATGATCACGACCATGAGCATCATCACGACCATGACGACGAGTGCGGCTGTGGACATCATCATGATCATCACCATCATCATGCAGACGAAGTATTCACCAGCTGGGGACGTGAGACCATTAAGAAGTTCACAAGAGAGGGACTGGAGAAGATGTTGGAGAGCCTTTCCACTTCTGAAGAGTATGGCGTGATCCTTCGTGCTAAAGGAATGCTTCCGGCAGAGGACGGAACCTGGATCTACTTTGATATGGTTCCAGAGGAAACTGAGATCCGTGAAGGTTCACCAGAGTACACCGGACGTCTTTGCGTAATCGGTTCCAAACTGAAAGAAGACAAGCTGGCTGAATTGTTCGGCGTAGTATAAAAATACAGGGAGGTTTCTGTAAATGGACGAAATTACAGTACCGATTTATCTCATATCCGGCTTTCTGGAAAGCGGTAAGACCTCTTTCCTCAGCTTCACCCTGCAGCAGGATTATTTCCGCACAGAGGGGAAGACTCTTCTCATTCTCTGCGAAGAGGGCGAGGAGGAGTACGACGAGGAAGCTCTTGCGAAAGACAATGTGGTAATTGAGGTTATCGAGAAGGAAGAAGATTTTACACCGGAGCGTCTCCAGGCGCTGGATATTATTCACCAGCCGGAGCGTGTGGTTATGGAATACAATGGAATGTGGCTGGTAAGCAAATTTGAAGAGATGAAGGTTCCAGCAGGCTGGGGCATTGAACAGCACATCACCTGTGTGGATGCAGGCACATTCCAGGTTTATATGCAGAACATGAAATCTATTTTCATGGACATGGTCCGCAATGCGGATATGGTTGTATTTAACCGCTGCAAGAAAGAGTATCCTCTTGCAAACTTCCGCAGAAGCATTAAGGTTGTAAATCCAAGCGCAGAGGTTATTTTCGAGGACGAAGAGGGCGAGATGACCGATATTTTCGCAGATCAGATGCCATTTGATCTGGACACTGATATCGTGGATATTCCGCCGGAAGATTACGGAATCTGGTTCGTAGATGCTATGGATCACCCGGATCGCTATGTTGGGAAAACACTCCGTTTCAAGGCCCGTGCAAGACGCCCAAGAGGAATGGGAAGCAAGTTCTTTATTCCAGGACGTACTGCTATGACCTGCTGTGCAGATGACACTACTTTCCTTGGCTACATCTGCAAGAGTGCTTATGCACCCAAGCTGAAACCAGGTGAGTGGGTTGAGGTGACGGCCAAGGTTGCCTTTGAGAACCGTTCTGAGTACCAGGGAGAGGGAATCGTTCTCTATGCAGAGAATGTAAGCCCATGCGAGCCGCTGGCGGATGAGATGGTATATTTTAATTAATAAGGAAAATAAGAGTATGTATTTAGTTGTTGGACTGGGAAACCCCGGGAAGCAGTATGAGGCGACCCGCCACAATATGGGTTTTGACACGGTCGACGTGCTTGTGGAGCGTCATAATATTCCGCAGGGCGGCGTAAAATTTAATGCCATGTACGGCTCCGGTTTTATTGGCGGGGAAAAGGTGATCTTCATGAAGCCTTTGTCCTTTATGAACTTAAGCGGCGGTCCGGTGCAGGAGATGGCAGCTTATTTTAAAATCGATCCGGAGAGCCAGCTGATCATTATCCAGGATGATATTGACCTGGAGCCGGGACAGCTTCGTATCCGGAAGCAGGGCAGTGCTGGTGGCCACAATGGGCTGAAGGACATTATTGGCAGACTTGGCACCCAGAAATTTATGCGTGTAAAGGTTGGCGTAGGTGCCAAACCAAAGGGATGGGATCTTGCAGACCATGTACTTGGCAGGTTTTCGACCGCAGACCGCAAACTGGTGGATGAGGCAATCGAGCTTGCCGCAGACGCAGTAGAAAAAATCATAACCGATGGTCCGGATGCAGCCATGAATGAATACAACCGAAAAAGGGTTACAGAGTAATAAAGGAAGTCCAGCAACAAGCTGGGCTTCTTTTGCCCCAAAATCGATAAAGGAGGAAAGCCATGCTTTCATTTACCCAGCCCCTTAAGGGGATGGCAGAATTTGAAGAAATAGAGAAAAGCCTTGAGAAAAATCAGGGCATTGTGCAGATCACAGGCTGTCTGGAATCCCAGAAGGCACATCTGATCCATGGGCTTTCCGGCAAAGCCCCCATGCGCCTTGTGATCGCAGGTGATGAGCGCCAGGCCAAGGAAATCTGTGAGGACCTGCGCTTCTATGATAAGAATACCATGTTTTACCCGGCGAAGGATCTGCTGTTTTTCCAGGCGGATATTCAGGGGAATTTGCTGATCCGCCAGAGAATGTGCGTGGTAAAGGCACTTCTGGAGCAGGAAGATCTTACCGTTGTCACCAGCATTGACGGCTGTATGGATTATCTGATGCCGCTGGAAGAGATTCAGAAAAAGGTGCTCCATTTTTATTCTGACAGCGTGATCAACATGGATGTACTGAAAAATACCCTGGTCCAGCTTGGATATGAGCGGGTAGGACAGGTGGAAATGCCGGGGCAGTTCTCTGTGCGCGGCGGCATTGTGGATATTTACTGTCTTACAGAGGAGAATCCGTGGCGAATCGAGCTGTGGGGAGATGAGGTGGATTCCATCCGCAGCTTTGACGCAGAGAGCCAGCGTTCTCTGGAGAATCTGGATGAGATCGCCATTTATCCGGCTGTAGAGTGGGCGGATGGCAAGAAGATGGTCTCTTTTGCGGACTATTTTCCAAGAGAAAAAATGCTGCTGTTTCTGGATGAGCCAAACCGGATCCTGGAGAACGGACTTGGGGTGGAACAGGAGTATCAGCAGAGCCGTATGCACAGAGAGGAAAAGGGAGCACAGGATCTTCCGGTGCAGTGGCTTTGTGAATTTTCCAAAGTCCAGAAGGAATTGAATAAATGCCGGGCGGTGTCTTTGTCGGCGCTGGAGCCACGTGGCGTGGAGTGGAATTTTGCCCAGGAGAAATACAATCTGACTGTTCAGAGTGTGACTTCCTATAACAGCAGCTTCCAGCTTCTGGTGGAGGATCTGAAGAAATATAAGAAAAAGGGTTATCAGATCATTCTGCTTTCCGGATCCAGAACCAGAGCAGAGCGTCTGGCCAAGGATCTTCAGGAAAATGATCTGAATGCCTTTTACGGCTCTGATTATGACCGGGTGATAAATCCAGGAGAGATCATGGTTCTCTATGGACACGCCCGGAAGGGGTTTGAGTATCCGCTGATCAAATTTGCGGTGATCACTGAGTCCGATATTTTCGGTCAGGAGCAGAAAAAAAAGAAAAAGAAGAAGGTTTACAACGGCAAGCGGATTCAGGATTTTGCGGAGCTTTCCATTGGAGATTATGTGGTTCATGAGAAGCATGGACTGGGAATTTACCGTGGGATTGAGAAGGTGGAAGTTGACAAGGTTGTAAAGGATTACATCAAGATCGAGTATCGGGACGGAAGTAACCTGTACATTCTGGCAACCCAGCTGGATCTTTTGCAGAAATACTCTGGCGCAGATACGGCCAGGGCACCGAAGCTGAATAAGCTTGGCACCCAGGAGTGGAACCGAACCAAGTCCAAGGTAAAGGGAGCAGTCAAGAATATTGCAAAAGAATTGGTAGAACTTTATGCGGTTCGCCAGGAAAAAGAGGGTTATGTGTGCGGCCCGGATACAGTATGGCAGAGGGAATTTGAGGAAATGTTCCCTTATGAAGAAACGGAAGACCAGCTGAATGCCATTGAGGATACCAAGCGGGACATGGAGAGCACCAAGATCATGGACCGCCTGGTGTGTGGAGATGTTGGATATGGCAAGACAGAGGTTGCCCTGCGCGCTGCTTTCAAAGAGGTGCAGGAGAGCAGACAGGTGGTGTATCTGGCGCCAACTACCATTCTGGCCCAGCAGGTTTACAATACTTTTGTCCAGAGAATGAAGGAATTTCCGGTGCGGGTAGATCTGCTCTGCCGTTTCCGCACTCCTGCCCAGCAGAAAAAGACGCTCCAGGATCTGAAAAAAGGACAGGTGGACATTGTGATCGGCACCCACAGAGTGCTTTCCAAGGATGTGGAGTATAAGAACCTGGGACTTTTGATCGTGGACGAGGAGCAGCGTTTCGGCGTTACCCATAAGGAAAAGATCAAGCAGCTGAAAAAGGACATTGATGTTCTCACATTGACAGCCACGCCGATTCCCCGAACCCTTCACATGAGCATGATCGGAATCCGTGATATGAGCGTGCTGGAGGAGCCGCCTATGGACCGTATGCCGATCCAGACTTACGTCATGGAGTATGACGAGGAGACCGTCCGGGAGGCCATTGGAAGAGAACTGCGAAGAGGCGGTCAGGTTTATTATGTTTATAACCGGGTGACGGACATTGATGAGGTTGCTCTTCGGATTTCCAAGCTGGTACCAGATGCCAGGGTGGATTTTGCCCATGGACAGATGAGCGAGCGGGAACTGGAACGGGTTATGTACGATTTTATCAATGGAGATATCGACGTGCTGGTTTCTACCACCATCATTGAGACCGGGCTGGATATTTCCAATGTGAATACCATGATCATCCACGATTCCGATAAATATGGACTTTCCCAGCTTTATCAGCTGAGGGGAAGAATTGGACGTTCCAACAGGACTGCCTATGCGTTTCTGATGTACCGCAGAAACACCATGCTACGGGAGGTGGCGGAGAAGAGGCTTTCTGCGATCCGGGAGTTCACAGATCTGGGAAGCGGCTTCAAGATCGCCATGCGTGATCTGGAGCTCCGCGGTGCAGGAAATCTGCTGGGAGCACAGCAGCATGGACATATGAACGCAGTGGGCTATGACCTTTACTGTAAAATGCTTAGTGAGGCGGTGAAAGAGGCAAAAGGTATTCATACAATGGAGGATTTCGAGACCACCATTGATCTGAACATGGATGCCTTTATTCCTGATACGTATATCAGCAATGAGTTCCAGAAGCTGGATATTTACAAGCGTATTGCGGGAATTGAGTCCCAGCAGGAATATGATGATATGCTGGAAGAGCTGATCGACCGGTTTGGGGAGCCGCCGAAAGCAGTGCTGAACCTGCTTGCCATTGCAAGGCTGAAAGCGCTGGCCCACCAGGGATATATTACGGAGATCAAGCAGCTGCAGCGGGAGATCCGGATCACTCTTTATGAGAATGCACATTTGAACCCGGAGGGAATTCCGCCGCTGGTTGCCAGGTACCGCAGACAGCTGCAATTCAAGCCGGATAAAGAGCCGAAATTCCTGTTTGCCCCGGTGGGGGATATTGTGCAGGCGCTGACGGTGTTTGCAAAAGAGTTGATGGGGCTGGTGGAAGAATAACGAAAATTGTGTGAAATCCGCCAGATTTTCCCCTTTCTACTTGCCCTCATGGGAAAAAAGTTTTATACTCTTATTAGCGTGCTCGTAATAGAAGATTGTGATGGAAGTATACAATGATTTTACCGGCACATCAGTGAAAGGGTAATTGGTGATCAATATGAAGAAAATCGTGAAGAACACAACCGTAGCAGCGCTGGCTGGTGTAATGGCAATTGGAATGCTTTCTGGCTGCGGAAGTAAGACTATAGATGGAGAGAAGACTGTAGCAACTGTAAATGGTACAGACATTCCTATGGGCGTGGTAAGCCTGTATGCCCGTGAGTCACAGGCCCAGACCGTCGCTATGTACAAGAGTTTCATGGGAAGTGCTGGAAATATCTGGAGCCAGGTGGTAGATGAAGATGCCGGTACCACATATGGTGAGCAGGCTGTAGGACAGTTCCTGGAGCAGGTTGAACTGATGTACATCATGAAGGAGAAGGCAGCAGATTATGGTGTTGAGGTTACTTCTGATGATGAGACTGCCATTGCAGATGCAGCAGCACAGTTTATGCAGGATAATGACGAGGATACCCTGAAGGAGCTGGCAGTTTCTGAAGACCAGGTGAAGACACTTCTGGAGCTTGAGACCTACCGCCAGAGAATTTACGATCCGATCCGCAATGAGGTAGAGGTTGACATAACTGATGAGGAGGCGCAGCAGTCTTCTTTCAGTTATGTGAGCATTTCTATCAGCGGGGATGATCTTTCCGATGACGACATTGCTACCCGCAAGGAGCAGGCACAGGAGATCCTGGATAAGATGAAAGAAGATCCGGCTGCAGACATGGGCGAGACAGCCAAGGCGGTAGATGATACCTACAGCGGACTGACTGGAACTATTTTCACAAACGATAGCGATGATGAGGATATTTCCAATTCCTATGATGATGCGGTTGTAGAGGCTCTTAGAACTCTGAAAGACGGCGAGGTTTATGGTGAGCTGGTTGAGACTGACACAAACGTATATGTTCTCCGCATGGATAAGGTAAACGATGAGGATGCAACTGCTTCCAAGAAAGAGTCCCTTGAGAATACCAAGCGCACCACCTACTATTCCGAGACCACCCAGAAGTGGCTGGATGATGCAGAGATTACTGTAAATGATAAAGTTCTTTCTACTTTGACAATTACAGATGAGCACAGCTTTACTATTAAGGATACTTCCGCAGATACAGCAGCAGATACCAGCACAGATACTGAGGCTGCTGACACAAGTGAAGATTCAGAAGCCGCAGCTTCCGAGGATGCTGAGGCAGCAGATGCAAGTGAAGAAACTGATACAGCGGAATCAGATACAGAGAATACCACTGAGGAAGACAGCGCAGAAGATACTGCTTCTGGTGAGTCTGACAGCACGGACGAGGCAACTTCCGAGGAAGAGACAACCGAGAATAACTAAGTTATTTACGGAATGAGAATTTAATAAGGAAATTTATATAAAAGGCCTGCCTGGTGAATTCAGGCAGGCCTTTTATAAAGAGGAAAACGTAACTGTGAACCACGTTCATAAAAAACACCTCGCGGAATAGCTATCTGGAAACTTTAATTGGCGAGGAAGTTTACATAAAAAATATCTAGCGGAGAAAAAAGGAGGAGAGAGCTTATGCGAAAGAGAACTCTGATTGCAGGAATGCTTCTTGGAATGGTTTTGTGTGCCACTACCGTAAATGCCGAAACCGTTTTTGACGAAAAAGAGATCGAGATTCCGAGACTTCAGAAGGAATATACCATTGCCGTGGTAAATGACCAGCATATTATTGTGGAAGATGGAGATTATGCAAAAGAAAAAGAAGAGGAAGTGGACAGCCGTTACGGGCTCTTTTGCAATGAAGAGGGAGTCCACTCTTCTGATGCCTGGCAGGGAATTGTGGAGGACGTAAATAATCTGCAGCCGGATGGTGTAGTCCTGGATGGAGATATGATCGACTTTTTTTCCCAGGCGAATCTGGACTGTCTCATGGGGGGGCTGAAGGAGATTGAGGCACCTGCCATGTATCTTCGTGCGGATCACGATCTGGCGTCCTGGTACAGTGATAATCTCACCTCCAAGGAAATCAACAAAAAGGAAAAAGCTGCCTGGGAAATGGACAGCGTGATGGTACAGGATTACGATGAATTTCTGGTGGTGGGAATCAATAACAATACCAATCAGATTTCCAAGAAGGGCTTAAAGAAAATAAAAGAGGTGTGGCAGCAGGGCAAGCCTGTCATTCTTGTCATGCATGTGCCGCTGCAGTCCCAGCTCAGTGATGATCTGGACAAAGCATCCAAAGAGGTCTGGCAGGACAGAGCGCTGATCTGGGGAAATAAGGATTGTTATTATGAGCCGAATGAGAGAACACAGGAATTTCTGGACATGGTTTTCGCGGAGGATAGCCCGGTGGTGGCTGTGATCGGGGCGCATCTGCATTTCGCGCATGAGGATCAGTTAAATGACAAGATCGTGCAGTATGTGTTTGATGCCAGTTATAAAGGAACTGTTGGTGTAATTAAGGTGAATGCGGCAGAATAATAGAAAATGAAAGAAATCTTTGGTACATTTCAAAGAGGTAATCATTGTTCCCAAAAACACTTTGCAAAATACTACCTGTGGATAGTAAAAAGAAGTGACCGGACAGATGTGCGATACTGGGGAAATCACTATAAAGGAAGAATAGCATGAAAAAGATACTTCTCATTGCAACAGGAGGCACCATCGCCTCCAAATATACGGCAGAGGGCCTGGCACCGCAGATTTCCGCAGAAGAGCTGCTGGAATACATCCCGGAGGCAAGGGGATTCTGTACCATTGATACGGTACAGCCTTTTGCACTGGACAGCACAAATGTGTGCGCAGGCCACTGGCTGAAGCTTGCCAGACTGATCGAATCTAAATATGAATTTTACGACGGATTTGTGCTTTGCCACGGAACCGATACCATGGCGTATACAGCTGCGGCTTTGTCCTATCTGATCCAGAATAACCGCAGACCGATTGTGATTACAGGGGCGCAGAAGCCCATTGATCTGGCAATCACAGACGCCCGTTCCAACCTGCTGGATAGTCTGCGTTTCGCGTCGCATGACCGGTCACATGGGATTTCTATTGTGTTTGGCGGAAAGGTGATTGCAGGAACCAGGGCGAAGAAGGAGTTTTCCAAAAGCTACAATGCTTTTTCCAGCATTAATTACCCGGATATTGCGTCCATTCATGATAATAAGATTATTTTTTATATTGATGACAAGGATCAGTCTACCAAGCCGCTTGTGTTTTATCATGAGATGAACCAGAAGATTTTTCTGCTGAAGCTGATCCCTGGAATTGACGGGAAAGTGCTGGACGCCCTTTTCCCGACTTATGACGGACTGATTATCGAGTCCTTCGGCGTGGGCGGGCTGCCACATTATGAGAATGATGATTTTATGGAAGCCATCGGACATTGGATCAAGGCGGGCAAGCCGGTGTGCATGGCTACCCAGGTTACCCATGAGGGAAGCGACATGGAGGTTTACCAGGTGGGAAAGATCATTAAGGAGCGTTTTCCAGTGCTGGAGTCTTATGATATGACACTGGAGGCGTCTGTGACGAAAATGATGTGGGCACTGGGACAGACCCGGGATATGGAGAAATTTAGGAAGTTGTTTTATACGACAATTAACCATGATCTGCTTTTCCTGTAAAAAACGTTGAAATATTGTGGACAAGTAAGCTAAAATATAAAAGCTGGTTACGGTTCATTTTGGGACTAGCAATTATGAAACAAAAAATGCGCTACATTGGAGGACATAACTAGATGAACAAAAAAGAAATTTCCGAAATCAAAAAGCAGTTTACCCCAGCCAATTGCAACATTACCCGTATTTGCGGCTGCTACGTAGACGGCGATAAGAATAAAAAAACAGAGTTAAAAGAAGCCTTTCTTTCTCTCTCGGAGGAAGAGATGTTCAAGTATTTTGATATTTTCAAGAAAACACTTTCCGGTACATTAGGAAAGAACCTGATGAATATGGAATTCCCGTTAGACGAGGAAAGAGAGGGTGGCAAGCACGAATTTCTGATGAAGCTTCGTGCCAGCAAATTGAAAGATGATGCCCTGATTGAGAGCTTTTATGACAAAATTATCGAAAATTACGATTATCCGGAAAATTACTACATAATCCTGGTACATGCTGTGTACGATATTCCGGGAAGAACCTCAGATGGAATTGATATGGATGACGCTTCGGCAGAAATCTACGAGCACATTCTTTGCAGCATCTGTCCGGTGAAGCTGTCCAAGGCGGGACTTTGTTACAATGCGGAAGCGAACCTGATCCAGGACCGCATCCGTGACTGGATCGTGGAAATGCCAGAGAACGGCTTCCTTTTCCCGTTGTTCAATGACCGAAGCACAGATATCCACGGTTTGCTCTACTATTCCAAGAATGCAGAGCAGCTTCACGATATTTTTGTGGACGAGGTGTTCGGCTGTACCGCTCCACTTTCCGCTGGCGGACAGCGTGATTCTTTCAATATGTTGGTAGAGGAAACCCTGGGGGATGACTGCCAGTATGACACAGTCATTGGAATCCATGAGAAACTGAACGAGATGATCGAAGCCCAGAAGGATTCTCCAGACCCGGTAGTTCTTACCAAGTCCGAGGTGAAGCGCCTTTTTGAGGATTGCGGCGTAGAGGATGAAAAGCTGGAAACCTTCGATAACCAGTATGAGGTGGTTGCTGGCGAAAAAGCCACTATGGTAGCCTCCAACATCACCAACACCCGCAAATTCGAGATCAAAACTCCGGACGTGGTGATCCACGTAGAGCCAGAAAAAGTAGAACTGGTGGAAACCCGGATCATTGATGGCCGCAAATGCCTGGTGATCCCCATGGAAGATGTGGAGATCAACGGAATCCGCGTGCGCATGGGCGGCGAGAACAGCGAGGAATCCATATGACTCTGGCACAACTTCGTTACGCGATTATGGTGGCAAATTCCAATTCCATGAATGAAGCTGCCCGGAATCTTTTTATATCACAGCCAAGTTTATCTTCCGCAATCAGGGAACTGGAAGAGGAAATCGGGGTAGAGCTTTTCCGCAGGACAAACCGTGGAATTTCCGTAACCCCCGAGGGCGAGGAGTTCCTGGGCTACGCCCGTCAGGTGGTGGAGCAGTATGAACTGATCGAATCCAAATACGTCTCCAAGGAGCGCACGAAAAAGAAATTCAGCGTCTCCATGCAGCACTACACCTTTGCGGTAAACGCCTTCGTGGAAATGGTCAAACAGTTCGGAATGGACGAATATGAATTTGCCGTCCATGAGACACGCACCTACGACATTATCACCGATGTAAAAGATTTCAAAAGCGAGATCGGCATCCTTTACCTGAATGACTTTAACCATAAAGTACTGGAGAAGCTTTTCCATGAGTTTAACCTGGAATTTCACCCAATCCTGGAGTGCAGCATCTACGTCTACATGTGGAAAGGACACCCCCTTGCCGACCGTGAACTGATCACCCTGGAAGACCTCCGGGAATACCCCTGTCTCTCCTTCGAGCAAGGCACCTATAACTCCTTCTACTTTGCAGAAGAGGTTCTGAGCACCTACGAGTACAAACGTCTCATCAAAGCCAACGACCGCGCCACCCTCCTGAACCTGATGGTGGGTCTCAACGGCTACACCCTCTGCTCAGGCATCATCTGCGAAGAGCTGAACGGTTCCGACTACTGCGCCGTCAAACTCGACTCCGACGAGGTGATGACCATTGGTTACCTCGCCCGTAAAGGCACTACGATCAGTAAATTAGGGCAGAAGTACCTGGAGGAAATAGCTAAATACAAGGACAAGGCATTACGCTAGTAACCAATACACAGCCAGTGGGGAGCGATAAATTTAAGCGAGCCATTTAAGGAACGTTGCGACGGCGAGTGTGATTTATCCCTCCCCCGCGGGCGTCCTTTATCCTGCTATAGTCTCACCCTATAACTAGCCCAAACTTTTAAGAATTAACACTTTTTCTCCAAAAGTGTTATAGTAACCATATCGACGATGAAACACCACTTAAAGGAAAGAGGAAAGACATGTCTTCAATAGTAATCCAAGATGTGAGCAAAACCTTCGAAACCAAAGACGGTTCCGTACAAGCCCTGAACCACGTAAGCCTCTCCATTGAATCCGGAGATATTTACGGAATCATCGGAATGTCCGGTGCAGGAAAAAGTACCTTGGTACGCTGTATGAACTTTCTGGAAGTACCATCCGAAGGAAACGTATTAATAGACGGAAAACCCCTTAGCGAATTTTCCCCAAAAGAACTCCGCAAGGAGCGGGAAAAAATAGGAATGATCTTCCAGCACTTCAACCTGCTCATGCAGAAAAACGTACTGGAAAACGTCTGCTTCCCACTGTATATTCAGGGAAAAAAGAAATCCGAAGCAAGAGCAAAAGCCCTGGAACTTCTGGAAATCGTAGGACTGGCAGATAGAGCGAAGGCTTATCCAGCACAGCTCTCCGGTGGACAGAAACAAAGAGTGGCAATCGCCAGAGCCCTGGCCTCCGACCCGCAGATCTTACTCTGTGATGAAGCCACAAGCGCCCTGGATCCCCAGACCACATCCTCCATACTAGAACTTTTGCAGAACATCAATCAGAAATTTGGAATCACCATCGTGATCATCACCCACCAGATGTCAGTTGTCCGTGAGATCTGTACTCACGTAGCAATCATGAAAGACGGTGAAGTAAAAGAACAAGGTCTGGTAGAAGATATCTTCAACCATCCGAAATCACAGGTAGCCAAAGAACTGATCAGCAGAGACTCTGGAAGCGACATGGAAAGCAAGAAACTTACCCAGCCTGAAATCCAGAACGGCGAAATTGTTCGAATTGTATTTTCTGAGAACTCCGCATTCGAGCCAGTGATTGCAAACCTTATATTAACCTTCCACGAACCGGTAAACATTCTGAAAGCCGACACAAAAAACGTAGGCGGTGTAGCCAAAGGAGAAATGATCCTCCAGTTTATGAGCGGCAGCACCAATGTACCGGAAATGAAGAAATTCCTTATGGAACGTGGACTTGAGATAGGGGAGGCGAACTGATTATGTGGACGAAACAAGTAACCGATATGATAATCGCAGGTGTAGGGGAAACATTATACATGACCCTGTTTTCCACCTTCTTCGGATATGTATTCGGAATGCCCCTTGGTATTCTCCTGAAAGTATCTGACAAAGAAGGCCTGCGGCCCAATGCAGTACTATATAAGATCCTGGATGTGATCGCTAATATTTTCCGAAGCATCCCGTTCCTGATCCTGTTGATCCTGCTCATTCCATTCACCAGATTTCTGGTAGGAAAAAGCTATGGAACCACAGCCACCATCGTACCCCTTACCATTGCGGCAATCCCTTTTATCGGACGAATGGTAGAGTCTTCCCTGAATGAGGTAGATCCGGGCGTTATCGAGGCTGCAAGATCCATGGGAGCAAGCAATCTTCAGATTGTATTTAAGGTAATGCTGGTAGAAGCAAGAACATCCCTGATCTCAGGAGCCACCATTGTAACTGGAACCATTCTTGGTTATTCCGCAATGGCAGGAACCGTAGGAGGCGGCGGACTTGGAGATATTGCAGTCCGTTACGGATACAACCGCTGGCAGACAGACATTATGCTGGTAACGGTCATTCTTCTAGTAGTACTGGTACAGATTTTCCAGACGATTGGTATGCTGATCGCCAACAAGCTGGACAAACGAAAATAGGTCACAGACCGCATGAAAAACCTTATCTGTGAACAATAACGAAAATTGATAATTGGCAGGAGCTTCCAATCAGCTTCTGTTCATTATAAAAATGAACATAATGTAGAAACAAAATATATTTAAAAAAACGAGGAGGAACTTTATTATGAAAAAATTAATCGCAGCAGCACTTACAGGAGCATTAGTACTTGGAACCGTTGGAACATCCGTTGTTTTCGCAGCAGATGATGACAAAACCATCACAGTAGCAGCATCCGAGACACCACATTCTGAAATCCTTGAGGCAGCAAAACCAATTCTTGAGGAAGAGGGCTACGACCTTGAGGTAACAGTCTTTGATGATTATGTACAGCCAAACGAAGTAGTCGAGAGCGGTGATTTCGACGCAAACTACTTCCAGCACATTCCATATCTGAACAGCTTCAACGAGGAGAAAGGAACCCACCTTGTAAACGCAGGCGGAATCCACTACGAGCCATTTGGAATTTATCCTGGAACAAAATCCAGCCTTGATGACATCGCAGACGGCGACACGATCGCAGTACCGAATGATACTACAAACGAGGCAAGAGCACTTCTTCTTCTCCAGGACAACGGAATTATCAAACTGAAAGACGGTGTTGGTCTTGAGGCAACTGTAAACGACATTGAGGAGAATCCATACAACGTAGAAATTGTTGAGCTTGCTGCTGAGCAGGTAGCGCGTGTTGCAGAAGAGACTTCTTACATTGTCCTTAACGGAAACTATGCACTTCAGGCGGGTTACTCTGTATCTAAAGATGCACTTGCATATGAAACCTCTGATTCTGAGGCTGCAAAAACATATGTAAACGTAATCGCAGTAAAAGAAGGAAACGAGAACAGCGACAAGATCAAAGCTCTTGTGGACGTATTAAAATCTGACGAGATTAAAGATTTCATCAACGAGAAATATGACGGAGCCGTTATCCCATTCGAGGACAGCGACGACGCACAGGCTGAGGACGCAGACGCAGCAGACGCTGACGAGAGCGCAGATGCAGAAGCTGACACAGCAGACGAGGCAGCTGAGGAGACTGACGCTGAATAATCAAAAAACCATAAGAAATTTAAAAATGTGAAATAGGAGAAGCACTATAAAGTGGATCCATGCAGCGGATTCCTTTATAGTGCTTTTTATATAATTTGTAATAGAAAAGTAACCCTGGTGAAACGAAATTAAATTATAATATATTTAGTTATGCGCAAAAGAAGGAGAACGTGTGAATGAATAAATTTGGCAAGAAAATAAATTGGGTACTGGGGGTGCTTTTTGCAGGGTACTGGGCATATACGCTACTGTCTGTAATCTGTTTAAATAGAAATGTGGCTTACAAAAAGCGCACATACGAATACAGCAATTTCGTACCAACTTTGCTGGCTGTTATAATTTTGGCAGTTATATTCTGGGCAGCTGGCAAAAAAGTAATCAGTAGAATTGAGAAGATAGAAAAGAAAAAATTCTATTTGCTTTTGATTGTAATGGATATATTGGTGTTTGGCGTGCAGATGTATCTCATGACTTACCTTTCAAAGCCAATCCGTTATGATTTTCAAAGAGTTCGGGAAACTGCGATTAAATTGGCTGAGGAACATACGTTTATAAATCAGGCATACTTTAACTATTACCGGATGAACCGTAACATTTTGTTCGTTTTTGCAATGTTAGTAAAGATTTTTAAAGACTGGCAGCCAGTTATCGTAATAGGACTGTTACTGGTAAACCTTTCTGTGTTTTTTTCGGCACAAATATGTTATAAATTGACCGGAAAGAAGAGCATTGCATTTGCCGTTTATTTGATTGGCGTGTTTATGTTTGATTTTGCATATCGTTCATTTGTTCCTTATACAGATAATTATGGTGTATTCTTTTTGACTGCTTTTCTATTTGTTTTTATAAATTGGAGAGACAAAATTGGATGGAATATTATTTCAGTCATTCTTTTAGCAATTGGCTGTTATATTAAAATTACAGTAGCTATTCTGGTAATTGCAGGCGGAATTGTTATACTATGTCTGCAAATTAAAGATAAGAAAAAGTTTATAAAACAAGCTGCTATTTTGTGCCTGGTATTTGTTTGCACATTTGGCGGTATTATGAAAATGCAAAATAGCTATTTTGAAAAAATGGATTTGTAGATGATCCATCAATTCAAAGAGGACTATGGCATTATTTTATGATGGGGCAGAAAGATGCTTACCTTGGGGCTGTAAATGTAAAAGATATCCGATATACAGATAGTTTTGCTACCGTAAAAGAACGAAATGCCGCAAATCGGGAAAAAGGAATAAAAAGAATTAAGAATCGTGGGCTGGTAGGAAATCTTTTCTTTTATACGTACAAGAACTTCCAAAATTATAATGATGGATGTTTTTCACCAGTTCAAAGCGTGACAAAAGGTGAGGAAAAGTACGGGAACTCGTTGGTCGAAAAAATTTTTATAAAAAAGAAAGCGTATAATCGCTATTATGCTTTAATGGAACAGACACTATGGCTTTTGGTATTAAGTTGTATTATGTTTGCTGGAATAAAGACGAAAAATAACAGTAAAACAATGCTGTATTTAAAATTAGTAATTTTAGGTGTATCTGCATATACAATGATTTTTGAAAGCCGACCGAAATATCTGTTTATGTTTATTCCGGTTTATCTGATTTTGGCCGGATTAGGGCTAAATGAATTGAATAATAAGAGGAAATGGATTAGAAAAATCAGTTGAAAAAAATCGCATAATTTGCTATTATAGAAACGAATTTTTTCAGGTATCGAGGTGAGGCCAAGTGAAAAAAACTGAATGTGCAAGTCGTTTCGTCTGCCTGTTTTTCAGCGTGGCGATTGCTGTTTTATGCGTATTTTTTGCAGGCATGGAAGCAAAGAATATGATGCATGTTTACGATCTGAAACCGGCCTCCGCTTCTTTGATCTCACCAGAGCTTTCCAGAAGCACCCAGACAAGTGCAGAAGAACTGACAGGACTTCGGCAGGTGTCTGTAAGGCTGGAGGCGGACCAGCGCCTTCGCCACAGGTCAGGCGTGGAGATTCTGGTGCTCATCATGCTGGCAGTTCTGCTGGCCAATACCGTATTTTATAAAGCTCAAAAGCGCCTGCTGACCAGAAATGACACGGATGGCAGGCGGTTTATTATCTGTTACATCCATCATCAGGACGGACAGAAACACTAAAGATCATATATCGTTGTTTAAATATTGCGAAATGCTGTAATTGTTTGCAGTACTGGCAATTATTTTCCATGTAAACAAACGGATATGATTGGAGGTATGACACTATATGTTACTTAATATTTTTATAGGAGTAATGATTGTTGCAGCCATTGCGGTCGGTCTTTGGATGGCATGGTTTGACAGTCATGGAGGAAAGAAATGATAGCACAGATTTTTGCAGTAGTAATTTTCCTGGCGATGTTCATTCTGATCATCACAGAAGTCTGGGAAAGACATATTGTTACGCTGGGATGTGCGCTTCTTACACTGATTCTGGTATTTGGAATCTGTATGCACAGTCCCTCAGCCATTATTGAAACACTGAACATACATAGTATTTTTTCACCGGGATTCTGGCACACCGCTGGTGAAGCAAGCGAAGCTTCCGCCGGAATCAACTGGGAAACGATTGTGTTCATCGCTGGTATGATGATCATGGTAGAAGGTATGGCAAACTCCGGATTTTTCCGCTGGTTATGCATGAAGATCGCGAAACTGGTAAAATACCAGATCATCCCAATTTTCATCACATTTATGCTCCTGTCCTTTGTACTGGCTATGTTTATTGACAGTATTACCGTAATCCTGTTCCTGGCAGCCGTTACCGTAGAGCTGTCACAGCTGTTGAAATTTAACCCGGTACCTATGATCCTTGCAGAGATTTTCTGCGCCAACCTTGGCGGATCAGCTACCATGTGCGGAGACCCGCCGAACATCATCATCGGAACATCCCTTGGATTTTCCTTCGCTGATTTTGTGACAAACACAGGTCTCATCGCAGTGATCGCCCTGGTACTGGTTGTGATCTATTTCTACTTTATTTTCCGCAAAGAGCTCACTGAGAATGCGGGAAAAATTGATCCGTCCACTTTACCGGATCCGGAAGAAGCAATTGTAAGCAAGAAGGGCTTCACCATCAGCTGCGTGATCTTCCTTTGCGCGGTTGTTCTTCTGGTAACACATTCCCAGACCGGACTTACTGTATCCTGTATCGGTGTGTTTATCGCAGCAGTGACACTGATCACTTCTGGAAAAGATGCTTTGGATCTTCTGAAAAAGGTTGACTACAAGACACTGCTGTTCTTCGTAGGACTTTTCGTAGTCGTAGGCGGTCTGGAGAAGACTGGAATCCTTACCATCCTGGCTGGATTTATTGGCAAAGTCAGCGGCGGCAACCTGAAGGTAATGATCGCCATCATTATCTGGGTATCTGCTATCGCAAGTGCATTTATTGACAATATCCCATTTGCAGCTACCATGATCCCGGTTATCGACAGTCTGGCAGCCGCACAGGGAATTGATATTTCCATTCTGGCATGGGCTCTTGCAATGGGTACTGATATTGGCGGAAGCGCAACTCCAATCGGAGCTTCTGCAAACGTAGTTGGTATCGCAACTGCAGCTAAGAGCGGTCACATGATCAAATGGGGAAAATACTGCAAGGCTATGGCACCTGCCACGATCCTGGTTGTCCTTGTTTCCATGCTGATGATCTATGCAAGATATTTATAATGCCATTTAGAAGGGAGCGGATACCATGAAACCACAAAAACAGGTGATCATTTCCATCGGACGAGAGTTCGGAAGCGCAGGACATGAGATCGCAGAGCGAATCGCCAAGCGCTATGGATTTTCCTTGTACGATCACAATCTTTTAAGAGAGGTGGCTGACAGACACAATGTAAAGACAGAAGAGCTTGAAATCTTCGATGAGATGAAGCATAACAAGCTGCTTTATCGTACCGTTAAGGGAATGAGTAGTTCCCCGTCAGATAATGTTGCCCTGATGCAGTTTAATTTCCTTCGTGAAAAAGCTGAGAAAGGCGAGTCTTTCGTCGTTGTAGGACGCTGCTCTGAGACAATCCTGAAGGACTATGACGGACTGGTTTCCATCTTCATTCTTGGAGATATGGAGCACAAGGTTGCCCGTGTAGCCCGTCTCTACGGCAAGACCGATAAGGAAGCCGAGCGCTTTATCAAAGAGAAAGACAGAAAGAGAAAGAAATATCACGACAGCCATTGTAATTCCAAATGGTCAGATTCCCACACCTATGACCTGAGCCTGAACAGCAGTACTCTGGGCGTGGAGGGAAGCGTTGAATTTTTGTCATCTTATATTGACAAAAGGATAGCAAGAATGAAATAATGTACTATGAAAGTCCCGGACGGCAGCTGCGAAGCAGCTGACTTTCATATATAAAAATGTCTGCGGAGCAGACATGTCCGATTAATGACAAAGGTTCTGCCAGGACGCATGCGAGTGTCATGGCGGAACCTTTGTGGCTTTTATCCAGGAGGAAAATTTATGTTCACTGATGACGAAAAAGACTACATCATGCGTATGATCAAAGAGATCGCCCGTGTCCTTGCCAGTGTCATGCTTGGGAAAAAATATGTCCAGGTGGAATTGCCGGTAGAATCTAAATACCAGATTTCCGGCGACAAGCTTCACCATATGAAAACCATGGTGGACAGAGGCGAGATCAACGAGGCAGAGAATGAACTCCTTGACCGGATCGATTACGCTGACAAGGAAGACCTGGCAGAAGCCATGTTTTTCTACGAATATGCGGCGTCCAAAGGGGATGAATTTCTGGAAGCGCACAACTATTCCCTGGAGGAAATAAGGGATGGGATTCAGCAGCTGGCAGAAGATGCAGGATATGGAAATATTATAAATATGCTTGATATCAGGTAAAATCTCTTGTAATATATGAAATACTGCGATTTTACAGTGAAATCGCAAGTTTGTTTTAAATAATGAGGAGAACAACATGTTTCTTGAAAAAAACAGAGACAGAATAGAAAAAGACTTTGAAGATTTTTCAAGGGAACTGCCCCAGAAGGCGGAAGAAATAAAGAAGAGAATGGAAGCACTAAATCCGGATATTGTGATCGGGATGAAATATCTGTACAGCAATATGCCCTACAGCGATGTGGGAAACTATACCTTTGACACTTATCTGGATTATGTGCAGCAGGGAATCTACCTCTGGGAAAATTCCCCTTATGTAAAGAATTATCCGGAGCTTTATTTCCTGAATTACGTGCTTTTTCACAGGACAAATGATGAAGAGATCAAGCCATGCCGTACCTATTTCTGGGAAAAAATAAAGGATAAGATCCAGGGTAAGAACATGGTGGAAGCTGCACTGGAGATCAATCACTGGTGTGCGGGAGAAGTGATGTACCAGGGAACGGATATGCGTACCGGTTCCGCACTGGAAATTTACAGAAGCGGTGTTGGCCACTGCGGTGAGGAAGCCGTCTTTGTAGTAAATGTAATGCGAAGCGCCGGAATCCCAGCAAGACCGGTGTATGTGCCAAGATGGTCCCACTGTGATGACAACCACGCCTGGGTAGAGGTCTGGTGCGATGGCGACTGGCATTATCTGGGAGCCTGTGAGCCAGAAGCCGTTCTGGACAAGGGCTGGTTTACCAATGCAGCCTCCAGGGCAATGATGATCGGTTCCAGATGGTACGACTGTGCTATGCCAGACGAAGAAGTGATCGGAAAAGACGGAATGAACCGGATCATCAATCTTCTTGGCAAATATGCAAAAACCAGATGGATCACGATTACTGTGGAAGATCTGGATGGAACCCCGGCAGCTGGGGCAAAAGTACGGGCTGAGGTAATGAACTATGGGGAATTTTCCCCGATCGCAATAATGGAAACAGACGAAAATGGCTGTATTTCCTTTGAAACCGGTTTTGGAAGCCTGCTGATCTGTGCCGTTTATGATGGTGCTTACGGGGAAAAGGTGATCGACACAAGAGAGGACGACCATTTTATCTGTACTCTTGGTGAGGAATATGAGGATGAGCTTTGGGTGGATTTTGAAATGAATGCACCGGAGGATACTGGCAGAACAAGCTGGAATATCACAAAAGAACAGGAAGAAGAGAATAACCGCCGGATCGCCGCTGAGGCAGAACACTGCCGCCGTAAGATCGAGAAATTCCAGCCGCTGTGGAAGCGCTGCCTTTTCGGACATACCATGGAGAAAGTGGAGCCTATGATGGCTGTTTTGTCCGAGAAAGACAGAAGAGATGCTTTTCCGGAAGTGTTGGAGGGCCATTATCAGGAGGCCTCTGTTTATCGCGAATTTAATCCAGATGAGATTTACATTCCATATGTATGGAATCCCCGTGTGGAAAATGAGGTCCTTACCAAGTGGAGAAAGAAGATCCTGGGCTATTTTGATAAGGAGCAGAGGGATGCTTTCGAAGCAGATCCAAAGAGCATCTGGACCTGGATCGAAGAGAACATTTCGGTCCGCAATGACAAAGAGCGCCTGACTGCCTACACCACTCCTGGGGCAGCACTGGAGCTTGGAATTGCAGGAGAGAAATCCCACAAGGTGCTTTTCGTGGCAATCGCCAGAACCCTGGGAATCCCATCCCGCCTGAATCCTGCGGACGGAGCCATTGAATACTGGGATGGAATGAAGTTTGTAGCAGTATTGGAAGAGAGCCGGAAGGAATCCCATCTTACCGTTTTCGCCGGGGAAAAAGAGGACTGGAATTATTTCCAGAACTGGACCATTGCGGTTACAGACGGAAGAGGATACCTTACCCTGGATTTCAGTGACCGCAAGTGGGAAGATGGGAAAATGGAACTGGATATCATGCCGGGAGATTACCGGATCCTGACTGGAAACCGTCTGCCAAACGGAAACATTCTGGGAAAAAGATACGATTTTCATATTGAAAAAGATGAGACGAAGAAAGTAGAGCTGGAGCTCCGGGAGTACAGTCTGGAGGAAATGTTCAACCGCCATTCCATTCCGGATTCCAGGCTGACCGATCAGGCTGGAAATCAGGTGCTGGTATCCAAATTGACGGGAAGAAGGAGCGGAGACGCTGCCAAATGTGAGAATGGTATGGATGAACGCAGCATCCTCTTCTGGCTGGAAGAGGGCCGCGAGCCTACCGAGCACATTCTCAATGAAATGATGGATTTAAAAGAAAAATATGAAAAAATCCAAAAACAGGTTATATTTATCCTTCGTGGCGAAGAGTCTTTAAAGAATGCTACACTGGCGAAATGTCTGGAACTGTTCCCTGAAATTCAGGTGTACTTCCACGATTTCGGCAAGGACAAAGAAATGACTGCACGCCGCATGTACGTAGATTCCGAGAAGCTGCCGCTTATGGTCATTACCGAAGGCCCTTGCCAGGGCATTTTTGCAGCAGCTGGATACTCTGTGGGAATGGCGGATATGCTGATGAGGATTTTTGAGGCATGAACCGGGACCAGATTAAATATGCAGCCATGTTTACCATGCTATTAAACCATATTGCAAACATTTTCCTGGAACCAGGCACGCTTCTTTTCGAGGTGATGGTGGATGTGGGTTACTTTACCGCTATCACCATGTGCTACTTCCTGGTAGAAGGCTACGGCTATACCCACTCCAAAGAGAAATACGGCAAACGGCTTCTGCTGTTTGCCCTGATCTCCGAAATCCCCTTCTGCCTTGCATTTACAGAAGAAGGAACCATCAGTTTCGTAAACATGAACATGCTGTTCACCCTTTTTCTGTGCTTTCTGATTCTCTATGCAATGGAAAAGATCACTTCAGGCACCCGGCAGACACTCTGCATCTGGGGCTTGATATTTGCCTCCGCCTACAGCGACTGGGCCCTCCTTGCCCCCATCTTCACTTACTGGTTCGCAAGCTGCGGCTTCCGGGACACACAGGGGAAAATGCTGCCAGCCGGCAGCGAGAATACAGATCAGAAAAGCCATCTGGCCGGCAGTCAGAATCCTGACCGGAAAAAACTTTTATGGAAAGTTTTCGGAAAGGCAATGCTGTTCTTTGGTCTGTTAAACCTTGTAGAAAACATAGAGCAGACCACTCCTGCCAGGGCTGTCATCCAGTCCCTCGGCGCCACCGCCGGAATCCTGCTCTCCGCCCTTTGCATCATCTATCTCTACAACGGAAAGCGCTCCGAAAACCACCGAACCTTCTCCAAGTGGTTCTTCTACATTTTCTATCCGGCGCATTTGCTAATATTAGGTATATTGAGAATTGCCATGTAGCGCGTTCAAAAACCTTGTACAATAAAACCGACTATGCTAAAATAAAGAAAGATTTCAGGGGCAAAGCAGTTTGCCCCTTGTTTTACATTTAAAGAAAGGACACTCCCTATGTTTCACATAATCCCGGACAACTTTTTTGTCCCCCTGTCCTCCCCCAACCGGATCGTATACTGGGAATGCATCAGCCGTCTTTTTTCCATCATGGAACACCAGCTCTCCTTCGGTGTAGAAAGAGAAGTGCTGGTAGACGAACTGGAATTCTATTTTGAACAGGAAAATGCAGCCCAGCTGGTGGAAGAAGAATTTCAGGCAAACGACAGCCGAAGCCGGGCAAACGGCATCCTGCGACGCCTGGAATACTACGGCTGGATCGAAGTAGAAACCGACAAAAGCTACGTACAGCGTGTAAACTTCAAAGAATACGCGGTCAAAATAATCAAAACCCTCCTGGACATCGCAGACGGCAAACAGATCGAATACCAGGGCTACATTTACACCATTTACAGCCTGGTAAAAGGCACCATGGACAAGCCAGGTATCGTGCTCATGCAGATCTGGGAAAACACCGACTACCTGATCACAGGCCTGAAAAACCTGAACTCCAACATCAAACACTACATCGATGATCTCACCCGGCACAGCACAGTTGCCCAGATCATGGACGCCCTGTTTAACGACTACATCACCAACATTGTGGACAAAGCCTACCACCGCCTGCTGACCTCCGACAATGTTTCCAAGTTCCGTCCGGAAATTACGGAACGCCTGGAAGAAAGAAGCCACAACGAAGAGTTTCTGGAAAAAGCATCTGCGGAAATCGCCGCCATCCGTGAGGTATCCCTGGAAGACGCACGGGAGCTGACTTATCGCTACCTTCACGAAATTATTGAGGCCTTCCGTAATATGGACGATATCCTCCAGGAAATCAACCAGAAAAACACCCAGTACCAGCGCGCTGCCATAGGCCGCGCCAAGTTTCTCCTGGCAGGAAATGAGGATGTGCGTGGACAGCTAAAAGAAATCCTCATGGGGATCAATGAAGAGATCAACCGGGAAAACATGGACCTGGGCGGCATTTACCGCATCGATTTTCTGGATGATCTGGTGCGGATTTACCAGTGCTCCATTCTGGAACAAAGCTCCCTGTACCTGGCAGTAGAGGGAAAGAAAGAATTTACCCCTGCCAGCCTGGATGAAGAATCACCGGACGAAGAGCTTCGCCGGGAAAAAATGCGGAAAATGGCAGAAAAGATCCAACGGGTGATCAGCGTGGAAAAAATCCAGACCTACGTGGATCGCCACCTGGAAGGAAAAGAAGAACTGGAAGCCAGCCAGCTTCCCCTTAATAATGAAGACGATTTTATCAAACTGATCTATGTGCGCCTTTACGGCCAGCGCAAGAACATGGGATATACAATAGAGACACTGGAAGAACGGGAAGTAAATGGCTACCGTTTCAAAGATTTTCGGATACGGAGGAAAGAAAATGGAATATCTGGAAGGAATGCTGCAAAAAGAAAAGGATAATTTCGGCAGAGTGTGCAACCGCCTTCTGGGAACCTGTTTTTTGTGCAAAGGAAACCAGAATACCAAGGCAGACTATTATTTTGTGCTGAAATACCGGAAAGAATTTAAAGAATATTTGGGCGTTCTTGGCTACCGCCTTGAAATAAATGAGGAATATGGAGTGATCCAGCTGACAAGTCCAAGAGGAATCAACCGGATGAACCTGAAGCTTTACGACTCTATTATCCTGCTGATCCTGAGGATCCTTTACGACGAAAAGAAGCGTGAACTCTCCGCAATAGAAGAGGTTATTGTGAACCTGGGCGACATTCAGGACAAGTTTATCAGCCTGAAGATCCGCGACAAGATCATAGACAAAACCACCATGCGAAACGCCCTGAGCCTGTTCCGCAGATACCAGATCGTGGAGCTTCTGGACCGGGATATGGGGGATGAAGAATCCCGTGTTCTGATCTACGATTCCATCCTGATGGCGGTACGTGCAGAAGAAATTAAGGCAGCTTATGAGAAGCTGGAGACATACAGAAAGGGAAAGAACGAAAGCGATGAAGAAACTGACGAGGATGAAGCTGATTAACTGGCACAGGTTTAATAACTGTACCATAGAGTTTGGAGATTCCACTCTTTTATCCGGTGAAAACGGCGCTGGAAAATCCACTCTTCTGGACGCGATCCAGTTTGTGATCATTTGTTCCACCGGCTATTTTAACAAGGCAGCTCACGAGAACGGCAAGCGAAAGCTGACTGGTTATATACGCTGCAAAACCGGAAAAGAAAACCAGCCTTACGAGCGTACCGGCGAGATCAGCGCTCATGTTGCCCTGGAATTTTATGAGGAAAGCAAGGATAAATATTTTATTATTGGTGCGGTTGTGGACTCTGCTTCTGAGGGACAGGAGACCACAGTCCGCTATCTGATGGAGAATACCAGGATCTCAGATGACCTTTTCCTGTATGGAAACCAGGTGAAATCCATTGCGGAATTCCGTGGCTCCAACATTGATATCCGCCAGTGGTGCAAGACCAATGTGGAAGCCCGTAAAATGGTCACAGCAAGGCTTGGAAGAATCGAAGATAAGTTCTTCCGTCTGATTCCAAAGGCCCTTGCATTTAAGCCCATTGACGACATTAAGGACTTTGTTTACTCCTATGTTCTGGACGAAAAAGAGGTCAATATTGACGTACTCCGGGAGAACGTACGCACCTATCAGGATATGGAACGTACCCTTGAGAATGTGAAAAAGAGAATGAAAAAGCTGGAGCATATCCAGGCTCTTTACCAGCGTGTACAGGAGCATATGGAGAAAGACCGGATGTACGGATATTTCCTGAAGCGCAGCGAACTAGACCTGGTAGAAAGCCAGATCAAAAGCAATGAGGCTGCGAAAAAGAGCGAGGAAATCCGTCTTTCCCAGGCGAAAACCCAGTTGGAAATGCTTGAAAAAGAGCGCGGGGAAAAGCAGGAAATCGCAACAAATATCCGGGTGGAATTGCGTCATAATCAGGAATTTGTAGCGCTGGAGGAAGAGAAAAAAGAGCTGGAAAGACTTCAGGACAAACGCCAGAGTGCTATGGCTGAGGAGGCCGAACTGAAGAAAAGTGTGGCCAAGGCGGCAAGGGATTGTGAGAGTTTATGGAAGGCTATGGGAACAGGGAGCACTTCTGGATATTCGGCCGCAGCTCCTATGGGAACAAATCAGCCTACAAATACAGAAAATGGAACCAGCGAGGATTTTGTTTCCTGTATCCGCGAATACCGAAAACAGCTTCAAACCCTGGATGGTGATGTGAATATAGCTGAAATAAAGAGCCTTACCGATGAGGTGATCCACTTCAAACAAAAACGCTATGGAGAGCTTCAGGAGGAGCAGGCGCAGCTGAAGATCCAGCTGAACCAGAACCATACCGAACGGGAAAAATTAAGCAAAAAGATCAATAAACTGAAGCGTAAAAAGCTGACTTATCCATCTGGGGTAGAGCTTCTTTTGGACTCTGTACAGGAAGAGTTTGCCGCTCTTGGAAGAGAAATCCAGCCTGGAGTACTCTGCGAAATGCTGGAGATCCAGGATGAAGAATGGCGAAATGCAGTGGAAGGCTATCTGAATACACAGCGTTTCTACGTGCTTGTGGAACCAGAGAATTTCGACATTGCACTTGGTATTTACGACCGCTTAAGAAGAGAGAAAAAGGTCTATGGAGTGGGTCTGATCAACACAAAAGATCTGGAAAAATACAATACCGCGCCTGCTGGGACTTTGGCAGAGGCAGTCACCTCCCAGAACAAATATGCCCGCCAGTACAGCAATATGATCCTTGGAAAAGTGCAGATGTGTGAGCGCTACGAGGATTTGAAAAAGTATTCTATTTCCATTACAACGGGTTGTATGCGTTACCAGAACCGTGTGGCAAGTGCCATCAAACCGGAGGTGTTCCGGGTTCCGTTTATTGGCAAAAATGCTTTTACCGTACAGCTGGTACAGGCTGAGGAGGAACTCCAGAAGCTAAGTGAAACAATGGAAAACCAGGAGAAGCAGCTGGCTGGAATGAAAGAGATCCTGGGGCTTCTTTCTACCGAATGTGATGTGGATATTAAGTATCGCCTGGATGTGATCAGTACCCTTCGTATGGTAAATAGATCCATTGAAAAATGCCAGGAAAATATTCGAAAACTAAAAGAAAACTCCACCTTGATCCAGAAGCAGGTTCAGCTGGAAGAACTGGAAAAGGTGCTTAGAGGCCTGGATTCCACCATCAATTCTGACAGAGAAAAAATCGGAGGAATGCGCACCCGGATCCAGGATCTGCTTGCCAGAAAACAGACACTTCTGGAAAAACAGGTTTCAGGAAAAAGCGAGGTAACTGCTCTTGGTGCAGCGGCAAAAGACCATTTAAATACCTGGAACCAGGAATATGAGAAAGCAATGGGCGGAAAAACCATTGAGCAGTTCCAGAGTGAATATTTTTATAAGCAGCCCTCTAATAAGAGAAAATACAACAGTGACAGATGCCAGAATGCCAAGGATAATATGGTAAATGCCATGGTGGAATATAAGACGGAGCATGATTTTGGTGCAGCTGCCAGTCTGGATGGGTTCCCGGAATTTGAGGCTGTGTATGAACGGCTGAAAAACTCTGAACTTCTCGATTACGAAGAGAAAGTGCAGTCCGCCCGTGAAGCAGCTGAAACAGAGTTTCATGAGCAGTTCCTGGCAAAACTACAAGAGAATATGAAGCTTGCCCAGGGTGAATTTAAGGAACTGAACAAGGCGTTAAAGGGCATTGATTTCAGCAGTGAACGTTATGAATTCCAGTTTATGCCAAGCAAAAAATACCGCAATTATTATGAGATGATCATGGATGATTTCAATGTAACACAGGGCGAATCCCTGTTTTCCGGAATTTTCCATGAGGCCCATAAGGACGTGATCGAGGAGCTGTTTGAGCAGCTTTCGGTAAGCAGAGACAACAGTGCGCAGGCTCTTGACGAGTTTACGGATTACCGTACCTACATGGATTATGACATTAAGATTATACACAATGACGGTACCTATTCTTACTACTCCAAGGTATGCGAGGAGAAGAGCGGCGGCGAGACACAGACTCCGTTTTATGTGACAGTGGCAGCCTCTTTTGTGCAGCTTTACAGCAACAATATCGGGGGCGAGGCAGCAGGCCTGGTGTTGTTTGATGAGGCCTTTAACAACATGGATGATGAAAGGATCGGCGGCGTTCTGGAGTTCCTGAGACGTCTTCCCCTTCAGCTGATCATTGCTGCTCCGCCGGATAAGATCCAGTATATTGGACCTTCCATGGATGAGATCATGCTGGTAATGACCGACCAGAAGCGGAGCTATGTGGAGGAATATCACAATGCAGTATGACCAGCTGCTGTTAAAAAATCTGCTGGATTCTTATGAAAAAAGCTTACTTTCTTCCGGGAAAAATAAAGTCCGGATCCACGTTTCCATGACTTTTTCCAGGAGAAATCTGCCGGAATATTTTGATGAAAGCTCTATGGTTTATGAGCAGATCCATGTGGCGGCAGAGGATATGGAACGGCGTGGTTTTCTGAAAATCCAGTGGAAAAACCGAAAGCCAGGGACGATCATTGAGAATGTGATCCTGAAGGAAGAGGCCGTGGAAGAGGTGTATCAGTATCTCCACCGGACGCCGAAGGCGGTTAATGAAGAGCTGACCAGAGCGGTTTTGCGGGAATACGACCAGAAATTGAACAAAACTGAAGAACAGACCGTAATCAGAGCGTTTTTGAGATATATTCTTGAACGTTTTCAGGATGGAAAATCGGTGAAAGAGTATATCGATATTTCAGAACCGGCTCAGACAAGGGAACTTCTTGATACCCTGTGTGCAATCGAGCAGAATGAAAAGCCTGTATATATCCGTGAATTTTCCATCGATCACCTAGGGGATTCCAAGAAATTTGAGAACATGCTTGGTCTGATCGGGAAAATTTTGCGCAGATTTGGTTCTGGGTACGAGGAAATGGATGTGTATGAAATTCTGTCAGAATATCAGATTTATCATACGCCCAATTATGTGTATTTGAAAGGCTGCGGCTGCCTGGTACAGAACATGCAGAAGACAGATTCGGATAGGATATTTCTGGAAAATGAACTGGACGCAGAATCCCATAATCCATGCGGTGACGGCTCTCAAAACAGACTGCAAAATACTTCCGGATTCCAGATTGATCTTGCAGCTTTGCAGCAGGGAATTGGAATTTCAGGAGAGGACATTAATACGCTGGCGCTGACCGGTATTTCCAATGTGAAAAGGATAATCACCATAGAAAACCTAACCACATTTTACCGTTGGAGTGAACCAGAGAGCATTCTGATCTATCTTGGCGGCTACCACAACCAGGTGCGGCGCAGGCTTTTACAGATGATTTATAAGCAGCTTCCACAGGCAGAATATTTTCATTTCGGAGACATTGATGTGGGCGGATTTGAAATCTACCTGGATCTTTGCAGGAAAACAAATATCCCATTTCAGTTGTACCACATGGGAATCCCGGAGCTTAAAAAGTACGAAAAGTACAGCAAAAAACTGACGGAAAATGACAATAAGCGCCTGGATAAAATGCTGGAAAAATTGCAGGAAAATCCTGAAATTAACAGTTGCGCACAGATAGCTGAGGTATTAAAATATATGAAAATAACACAGCTGAAGCTGGAACAGGAATGCCAGCATGTCTGAGAAGAATGCTTCTGGTGAGTAGAGTTCACAACAGCCTTCTGTGAGCACAGCTGCAAAAAAGGAGGTACCGCATATGACAACATTGGAAATTCTGGACCGTCTGCAAGGTGATGCACTGAAAGATGGTGAACTTCGAAGAAAGCTTTTGGCAACCCGTTTGGAAAAGGATCCTCTCACTGTTTTTTGCAGATTATGCAGGGAACTTGGCTATGAATTGTATGAAATGGACCTGGTATCCGCCGGAGAAGATTTCTATGCCACCATGCGCCGCAGCACCAATGGCGGCGGAGAAAACTCCCCGAAGCTGGAGGGGGAAGATGACTTCTATGAGCTTCTTATGGCAAGCCTGGAGGCAGCAGAAAAAGCTGAATAGAATTGGAAACAGTTGATATTAACTATGAGTGTTTGGCGTTAAGCCGAAAGTATTGCGCGAAACATTATGTAAACTAAAACGGCAACAGTTGAAAAAATAGAGGGAAATGTCTGTTATGGGCTGGAAAATAGGGAGTATATATGGCAGAGTTAACTAGGCTGCAGAAGCAGTTATTCGAATTACAGGATATAAAATACCGCGATTTCCACAGCAAATTAATGCCTGAAACAGATAAGGAAACAGTCATTGGAATCCGGGTTCCGATCCTTCGAAAGTTCGCAAAAGAGTTTGCGAAAACTTCCGAAGCGGAGTCCTTTTTGCGACAGCTTCCTCATCAGTTTTATGAGGAAAATAACCTCCACATGATGTTGATCACCGGGATAAAAGACTATCCGAAATGTATGGAAGAAGTACAAAGGTTCCTTCCCTATATCGACAACTGGGCGACCTGTGATTTCCCAGAACCAAAGTGCTTCCGCAAGAACAAAGAGGCAGTATTAGCGGAGGTTCGAAAGTGGCTCGTCTCAAGTGAAACCTACACCATCCGCTACGGAATCGGCATGCTTATGCGTCTGTTTCTGGACGAGGATTTTTCCCCGGAATATCTTAAAATGGTGGCTGGCGTGCAGTCTCAGGAATATTATGTAAACATGATGATTGCCTGGTATTTTGCCACCGCACTGGCCAAGCAGTGGGACGCTGCAGTTCCCTATATTGAGCAGCACAGACTGTCAGACTGGGTACACAGAAAGACAATCCAGAAAGCCGTAGAAAGCTACCGGATCACGCCTGAACAGAAGGAATATCTGAAGAGTTTTAGACAGAAATAGGATTTGGCAGGGGTAGAACTTGAAAATCATACCTTACTGTAATCTGGTGCTTATTGCAGTATATTTTGTAAAAACATTTTTAAATATGGTAAGAAAATGCCAGAATGAAAAGCTTTATCGTGAGGATAGAGCGCTTTTCATTCTGGCATTTTGTAATTTATTTGTCCCAGCTAAGCAATTGCATATAGAACCCTGGATCTGTTGGAAACTGGTAGAGTTAATGGTTATTTCTTGTGGAATACAATCGCTCTGTCATACACAATTTCGTAATAGGAAGCTCCAACATTGGTCTCGTCCATATATGCGCGGAACGCCAGCAGAAGCGTATCTCCATTGTCTACACCATAGAATTTTCCCTTCTCATTTCCAGTAGAATATTCAATCAAAGCAGTGTAATCATCCATCTGTGTACGTGCCATTTTATACACATAATAATCATCTGCATCTCCACAATTATCCTCAAGATAAGAGTCTGCACTGCCTGGGAAAAGGGAGTCATACACACTGCACACGCCGTTGAGCATAGGGCGGGCATAGAGGACTGCATTGGAGTATAATGCTTTTTCTGTCTGCGTGTGATTTACACCATAAACAACAATAAAATCATCATCAGAATTTAAGGTAAAATCCTTTGTCATCACATAAGCTGTATCACGGTTGTCACCCAGGGCATTGCGGTCATTCAGGTAAGCGGTAAGCCCTTCCGGAACCGCAATATCAGTGCTTAATTCTTCATAGTCGTACTCATCTTCATACTGGGAAATGATCGTTTTCCGGATGCTATCCAGATGCTGGCTGCCATTTTTTAATTTGGAAATTTCATGTTCGCCAGTGCCGCGGGCAGTGAGAACTGCATTCTCATAAGGTGCTGCTTCGATCTCTTCTTTGGGAGTAACACGATAAACAACGGAATTTGCAGTCAGATTTTCTGTGTAGTCAGTATAAGCGTCCTGGTCTGACGGCTGAGAAATTCGGCCAAGGAAACTGAAGGTATCAGCACCTTTTTGAAGTCCCATATTATAGGTATCAGCAGGAATTGGCATAACATTTATCATGCTTTCATCATAGCCTGCAGCAGTCAGCTGAGCAGTTACTTTGTCAGTTACAGACTGGTTGGAACTGATCACGATCACCGCTTCTGAGCCATATGCACTGTCACCATTATGCTTGATATTTACCATATTTACAGAGTCTCCAATGGATCCGAAAATGGGATGATACAGACCTGTTTCCTCATTTCCTGCGCTGAAAAAAGCTTTCTCATTGGTATAATCTTTTCCCGTTTTTTGCTCTGTAAACATAATATAATTGATGAAAGAATAGTATTTGCATTCAGGCGGAAGCTGTGTGATCAGCACGATCGCCTCGTCCTGTTTCAGTTTGTACTGCCATCCGCCAGGGGCAAAATAGGGATTGGCGGGAGCATTTTCTATATCCGGATCGTCGTATAATGTGGAAGGATCGTCTGGCCAGTTGTAGTCAGGATTTCCCTTGGCATTGTCCTGCTCCGGTGCTGCAGGAAGGTTGAAAACCATATAAGAAGAGCCTGCATTATTTCCAAAACAGCTGAGAAGACGGCCGGCGGAAGCTTCTTTTATAGTATCCAATTCATAGAAAGAACCCTGCTGTACGTAGAAGCCATCCTCTTCTAAAAGTTGCTGGAGCTGGGCTGCATTTTCGTCCTGACTGTCAGAAGCAGCTTGCTCGTTACTAACGTTATCAGTAGAAGCGGAGTTTGAAATTTCTCCTGTCTGTTCGTCTGCTTTTACTGAAAAAGAACTGGAAAACATCCAGCCTGCCAACATTGTTGCTGCAAAAATTCCTGCTGCAAACGTATAAAAAAACTGCTTTTTCTTCATGTACAAATCCTCCTTCGTAAGTAGTGTGTCATATAATTATTTTACCATAAAGTGAGTGATTTTTATGCTTTCAGGGAATGAAATGCAAGCATAAGGAATGAAATGCAGGCATAAAGAATGAAGTGTGCAGAAATAGAAAAAGCATTACTGCTAACCTTGCGCGTGAAAATATTTTGCGAAAGATTATCTTTGTGCAGTAATGCTTTTTAGAGTATCTATTATCTTTTTAAGATTTTGGTAAAATATTTAAAGAAAAATCAGGGGTTAGCGGAAGCTCTTCAGCCAGTTCACCAGAGAATCATGCCAAATGTTGTCGTAAACAGTTTTCTTCATCTGGTCGGTTACTGGACCGTTGTTTGCCATTTTTGCAAGGATTCCAGCCTGGAGTTCTTCAACGGTCATGTCATCTGGGGACTTGGACCAGTCTACAGTGACTTCAGCTTTTTCAGAAGCAGAAGTGTCTGCGGCAGCAACGGTATTAGCTGCTGTATCATCAACTGCTTTTTCGGAAGAACTTACTGTGGTGTCAGAGCTATTTACGGTAGTTGTTGCAACTGTTTCAATTATACTGTCAGCTTTTGCAGTATTTTCCTGTGTCTGGGAAGAGGGTGCAACGTTCTGTTCTGCGACAGTGGCAGCAGCTTCTTCTTTTGCCTGATCTGCTTTATCTGCCTCAGATGCTTTATCGGCAGTTTCAGGCATTTTTGCATTCATTTCTACCGGTTTGTACTCTGGCATATCTCCCGCCGGAACCCAGATATTGCCGCTGTTTCCAGCAACTGTCACATGAATGCGTCCATTTTCTACAGAAACTTTTTCCCCAGTCAGGGTACCTACATATTCAGCTGCATTTCCGGCAGTCAGATCCATAGAAGCGGCATTGTCATCATTATTTACGGTGACGATCACGCGAACTCCATCCAGATCACGGGCAAAAGCGTACTGGCGGTTGGTGAGCATAAGCTCTGCATAGCTTCCATAATTAAGTGCCGGTGTATTCTGGCGTACTTTTCCAAGAGCGGCAACAAGAGCTGTGCAAGGATTTTTCTCCACTGCGTCAGCATAATCAGCAAGATTCAGGGCTGGTCTTAAGCTGTCATCTGAGGTTCTCTCCTTGCGTCCCTCAATCCCAAACTCAGAACCATAATAAATGCTGGGAACACCCGGAAGAGTGTAAAGAAGCACATGAACCGGGGCAAAATGCGCCTTATTGGAAATCTTGGTATAAATACGCTCCACGTCATGGTTGTCCACAAAATTATAAAGGTCAAGATCACCCATGTTCTGCAGGTATTTTACTGTATGTGCGATTTCGAAATAGTTGTGGTCATTGTGTCCGCTGTAAAGCGCTTTGTGAAGGGCATAGTTTGTAACACTGTGAAGCGTGCTTCCATTTACCCAGCGGCTGTAATCGCCGTGGATTACCTCGCCCATCAGCCAGAAATCCGGCTTCACTTCCTCAGCTGTGCGGCGGAGCTGTTTCATAAAATCGAAGTCCAGAACGTCGGCTGCATCCAGACGGATACCATCTACGTCAAATTCAGAAACCCAGAAACGGATTACGTCGCAGATATAGTTCTGCACGTCCGGATTGCGCTGGTTTAATTTAACCAGAAGATTATATCCGCCCCAGTTTTCATAGGAAAAACCATCGTTGTATTCTGTGTTTCCTGAGAAGTTTACGTTACAATACCAGTTTACATAAGGTGAATTCTGGCGCTTTTCCTGAATATCTTTGAATGCGAAAAAGTCACGTCCAGTGTGGTTGAATACACCATCAAGAATGACTTTGATTCCTTTCTCGTGGCAGACTGCAACAAAGTTCTTCAGATCCTCGTTGTCCCCCAGACGGGAGTCAAGCTTCCTATAATCAGTAGTTTCATAACCATGTCCCACACTTTCAAATAAAGGACCAATATATAAAGCTGTGCATCCGATCTCCTTAATATGGTCGATCCATGGAAGAAGCGTATTCAACCTGTGAACCGGCTCCTCATATTCATTCTGCTTCGGCGCACCAGTCAAACCCAATGGATAAATGTGATAAAAAACTGCCTCGTTATACCAACTCATGTCTAACACCTCTGTTGTTTGAAATTAATTTGTACGTTTAACGTCTTCTATAATAGCAGATTTTGGGAGCTTATTCCATATAAAAACGTTCATATTATAAAAACGCCTTCGCATACATTGTAAAAACAGCGTCTTCGGAGGCGTTTCTTTGAAAGAGTATATTGAAGAGCGGGCGGTTGAGATTGGAAATTATATTATTGAAACAAAAGCAACGGTGAGGCAGACTGCGAAGAAGTTTGGAATATCCAAGTCCACAGTGCACAAGGACGTTACAACGCGGCTGGCAAGTTTGAATCCGGTATTGGCAAGTCAGGCCAGGGCAGTGTTGGAGGTAAACAAATCGGAACGGCATATCCGGGGTGGTCTGGCTACCAGGGAGAAGTATTTGCACCAACATATGCTGGAAAACGACCTGCACAAAAAAATATAAAAGTTTTTGTAAAAAGTGCTTGACTTCTACTTGCGGCAGTGGTAATATAAACAAGCTGTCGCAAGGAATTGCTTCTGAAATACTGAAAAATAAATTGGTTTTCAGAAAATTCAAATTAACTGTTGATAATCGACTGAACTTGTGGTAAAGTAATCAAGTCGCTTGAACAGAACGACAGAAACAAACAACTTTAGATACGGTCTGAAAGATCTCAAAAACTTTTGAAAAAAGTTCTTGACAAGATCTGGAAGATATGATAAAGTAAACAAGCTGTCGCAAAGAGCTGACAGCGAAACAACCTTGATAACTAAACAGTGAAACACATACGATTCTCGAAAATTTCTTTTACAATTATCATTCAAAGAGAATGAACTTTAAAAACAGTAATGACGAGAGATAACTAAGCTAGTTGGTTGTCTTGAGTACATCAAACACTT